>CACYBO010000152.1 GCA_902772685.1 uncultured Eubacteriales bacterium
CAGTGAACTGATCGACAGAATTATTGGACTTGCCCTCGCAGACGCGCCCGAGAAACAATGAAGAAAACAGACTGGAAATCAACCTGGGAAAAAATCTGGACTAGAATCAACATACTTCCTAAATCAACAGGACTTAGCATCGCAATGCTCGTAGCAGGATTTGCTGAAGTCCTGTTTATGATGTTGCTGCTTGCGCTGGATGTTCTGCCTATCACGTATGTGGCGATCATCATCATGGTGCTGGTGGTCATAAATGTAATTATCATCCGCCTGATGAACGGCAGAAAGAACGGCAGGACCAAGTCGATTATAGCGCTTATTTTAGTTGTGCTGCTCGTCAATGCGCTCACAGTAGGTGACGTGTATGTTTACAGCACCTATGACACACTCCAGAAGATAAGCGCATGGCATGATACATGGGAGTACTATGATCTGGTAGCGCTCAAAGACGGCAGCTATGAGACGGTGGACGATATCAAAGGCCACAAGGTCTACACGGTCGACATGAAGTCGAAACAGCTGACGGAAGCCAGCGAGAGACTCATTACAAAGGAAGAGGTTACGATCGACACCGTAAGCGGACTTCTGACACTGGGACAGAAGCTGGTGGACGACGGCAGCGATGTCAGCGACACGGACGTATCTGAGCTCGAGTCTGCCACTGAGGATGAAATTGCGGAAGCTGCACAGAAACTCGAAGAAGAGACAGCGAAAGAGGAAGCTAAAGCCGGGACCTCAGATGAAGACAAGGATTCAGAGGCGAGTGCTGAGAAGAAGGCGGAGGAGGTTACTGCTGAAGCCGTCGGAGCTGACAAGAAGGACAATCTGATTCTTGTAAGTCATTCCGGGTATAAACTCATCAAGTCAAACATCAAGGGCTTCAAGAAGGGTACACAGATCATCTACAGAATAAAAGTCAAGAAGAGAGGCGATGATACCAGCAAGGCTGTTGATGTCACGAAGGACTCCTTCAATATACTTATATCGGGATTGGATACCTGGGGAAAAATCGATGAAGGCGGACTGAGTGATGTGAACATGGTCATGACCGTCAATCCGCAGGCCAGACTGATTACGCTCACTTCAATACCACGCGACAGTTATATCCCGCTGCATTCATATGGGCAGAGCGACAAGCTCACCCATTCCGGAATATACGGAAGCGATGAGACGAGGCAGACGATAGAGGACTTCCTGGACATCGATATCAACTACTCCATCAGGCTGAACTTCTCCACTGTTGTTGACCTGATTGACGCCATCGGCGGCCTGGATATCTACTCCGATTACGATTTCCATTCGGCGATTTCCGCGCATAAATACCATAAGGGTCTGAACGAACTTTCCGGAAGAGGATGCCTGTACTTCGCGAGAGAACGGAAGGCCTTCCCTGACGGCGATATGCAGAGAAACAAGAACCAGCAGATCGTTCTGGAAGCCGCCCTGAAGAAAGTTACGTCCAGCAAGGTCATCATGACCAGATACACGAAGATCCTGAACTCGGTAGAGGATGAACTGTGGACCGACCTGAGCAACAGGGATCTGAGGAAGCTCGCCAAAATGCAGCTCCGTGACATGGATACCAAATGGAAAGTCAATAAAGTCAATATAGTCGGATCCACAGGCGGTGCGCCTTGCTTCAGCATGGGCAATGAAGTTCTGTCCTGTGTTTTCCCGACAGAAGAATCTGTTGAGGAGGCCAAGCAGGCGATACACGACACTATGTATCCTGCAACAAACACGAAAAACACAGAGCCGACTGAAGAAACAAAGTAATAGTGAAAGATGAATAGCAGAGCAGTACATATCATACCGCAGAGTATCATACTGAAAATAGTGATGGTGGCTGTGCTTGATATCGAAGCGCTTTTTGCCTACCAGCTTATAAAAGTCGATGTATTGCCGGCCAGATTCCTGCTGGCAATTGTACTGGTTATTGCAGTCATTGATTTCGGAATTCTTCTTTTGCTTGCGTCAAGAAAGGGAATACAGCTCATTTATCTCGGTTTGATAGCTGCTGTTATGGTCAGCAGCATACTGGTTTTGGGCTGTTTTTATTTATACAGCACAAACTACACATTGAGCAAAATCAGCGAGATAGGGACCGTATATGAAACGTATGATGTCATAGCCGCCAAAGACGGCAAGTATGAGGAAGTCGAAGACATACGCGGTGAAAATGTATATATCATCGATGCGGAGTCCAGATCTTACACGGAAGCCCAGGGCAAGCTGAAGACCAAGGCAAATGTAAACTATCTATCCAAGGACAGCCTGAGCGATATCAGTGAACTGTACGGAAGCAGCGAGCCATGGATGAGCGACAACATCGTTCTTCTGAGTGATTCGAATTACGACATCCTGTGTGAGGAAGATAAAGAGTTCAAAAAGAATACGGAGATCATTTACAGAATCAAAATTGAATCAAAAGTGAATGACCATTCCTCTGATATCAATGTAACAGAAGACTCCTTCAATATCTATGTTTCAGGAATGGATGTGTGGGGAGATATCAACAGAGTCGCGAGAAGCGATGTGAACATGATCATAACGGTCAATCCGAACACGAGACAGATTCTGCTGACATCAATGCCGCGTGACTCATACGTTGCGCTGCATCAGAATGGTGAAATGGACAAGCTCACACATACAGGTGTTTACGGTATTGATGAGACCACAGGCACTGTGGAAGACTGGCTGGGCGTCCACTCGGATTTCTATGTGAAAGCGAATTTCACCATGGTGCGTGACCTGATAAACGCAATAGGCGGCGTGAGAGTATACTCCGACTATGAGTTCTCATCCCATCTCAAGGATTATCACTACGTCAAGGGATGGAATGAAATGTCCGGAAGGGCTGCTCTGTATTTCGCAAGGGAGAGAAAAGCGTTCAAGAACAATGATGAACAGAGAGTCATCAACCAGCAGCGTGTCGTGAAGGCGATTATCAGCAAGGCTACGAGGAGCGAGGTCATCCTTACAAATTATACGGAGATTCTCAAAGCCATCAGCAAGTACATGCAGACGGACATGCCGAAGGAAGATATGTCTGCGCTCGTCAAGATGCAGCTTGACGATATGGATACAAAGTGGACGATCAACATGTCATCGATCAAAGGAAAGCTGACCCAGAGGGGTACATGGACGATGGGTCCGGGAAGACCGCTTGACGTGTTTATTACAGATGAAAAGTCGGTAAAGGAAGCGGTCAGAAAGATCAACATGGTAATGTATCCGGAAAACGATGAGGTCGTTGAAATAGAAGACATTAAATCGGACAAAGACAATCTGAAGCCAACAGATCCAATCACTTACACAGACAGGGACGGAAACGTTATTGGACACAGTGATAACAAATAGCTATGCTCAAAACTATAAGAACACTACTTGGAAAAACCAATAACATTACACGGAGCGCATATATCTGGAATGCTGTCAACGCGATTGTTTCAGCGCTCCAGAACCCCGTCATTCTCATCGTAATGACCAGAACCAACGGTGAATATGACGCGGGTGTATTTTCTATTTCCTTCGCTATTGCCGGGCTCATGCTGTTTATAGGTCTCTATGGACTGAGACGGTTCCAGTCATCAGATATCAATGAGAAGTACACGTTCGGGGATTATCATGGAATGAGATGTATTTCCTGCGGTGCCATGCTTATCGCAAGCGCCGTGTACTGCATCTACGGAAGCTTTTTCCTGGAATACAATGCTGAGAAGGTGACGGTCGTGCTGCTGATTTGCGTCGTCAGATGCATTCAGGCATATGCAGATGTTTTTCACGGCCGCATGCAGCAGGTCGGCAGGCTGGATGTTGCGACAAAGGCGTCGACCGCAAGGTATGTTGCGGAGATCGTCGTGTACTGTATCGTTCTGATCATAACCAGGGATCTGGTGATGTCCACGATTGCTTTTGCGATAGCATCATTTGTGATTTTCATGCTTACAACTGCAAATGCAGCCAAGGATTTCTGCACCTACAGGCCGACATTCGACCGGTTCCAGATCAAAATGCTCATCGTTGAGGGGTTCCCGCTCTTCGCGAGTCTGTTCCTCAACATGTATATCAGCAATGCGCCGAAGTACGCTATAGACGCCATACTGACAGAACAGATTCAGGCCAAGTACAACATGATATTCATGCCGGCCTTTGTGGTTATGCTTATAGCGAATTTCATATTCAATCCGATTCTTACAACATACGCGGAGATGTGGCTGGCGGGTACAAAGGAACAGCTGAAGAATCTCCTGAAACATATACGCAGACAGATGGCCATCATTCTGGGGCTGTCTATTTTGGGGCTCGCTGTGGCGGCCACCATAGGAATTCCGGTGCTCGCGTTCATCTTTGGTGTGGATCTGCATCCGTACAAAAGTGAGCTGATCGTTGTGATGGTCGGAGGAGGAGCACTGGCATACGCCACGTTCTTCAGCACGGTTATCACGATTATGAGACTGCAGAAATACCTGCTGGTGTGCTACGGGGTCTGCGCACTGGCGGCCAAGGTGCTGTCAGAGCCGTTTGTTTCGAACAACGGAATGATGGGCGCCGCGGAACTGTATGCTATAATTATGATAATACTTGCGGTTCTGCTGTTCATCATAACAGCAGTGAAGCTCGGAAAGGAATGGAAGAAATACAATGATTAACTTCAACAGGCCTCCTTATGCGGGGCGTGAAAAGGAATACATCGCGGAGGCGATTGCCGGCAACAAGATCTGCGGCGACGGGCAGTTTACGAAGAAGTGCAACGAGTGG
>CACYBO010000153.1 GCA_902772685.1 uncultured Eubacteriales bacterium
GATGGACTATCATAACGGCAGGGAAGCTATGAAGGAAGCCCTTCTCGATGTAGAAGAAGGAACGGACTTTCTGATTGTCAAACCGGCTATGGCCTTCTATGACCTGCTGGAGAGAGTCGTTAGCGCGACGAATATTCCAATTGCGACCTACAGCGTCAGCGGCGAGTACTCCATGGTCAAAGCGGCGGCGCAGAACGGCTGGATCGATGAAGAGAGAATCATCGGTGAAATGGCTGTCGGCGCGTATCGCGCGGGCGCCGGCATGTACATTACATATTTCGCCAAGGAACTGGCAAAGATGATTGACGAAGGAAAGATAGGATAATGGAACATTCACTCATCAGTGCAGATAACACGTGGGCGCTGTTCGCTATTCTCGCGGCAATTGCAACGCTGGCTGTATATCTGGAGCAGAAGACTAAAATCGGATCAAAGGTGACAGGGTGCGTTATGGCGCTCATCTTTGCCATGGTTTTGTCCAATACGGGAATCATACCCCTTGAAGCGGCAGCCTATGATTTCGTTTGGAGTTACATCATTCCGCTGGCTATTCCGATGCTTCTGTTCAACGCGGACATCAAGAGAATCGGAAGAGAGAGCGGAAGACTGCTGATTATCTATCTGATCAGCGGTATTGGAACCGTCGCCGGTGGTATCGTGGCGTATAATCTGCTGAAAGGTGCGATTGCGGACCTCGGTCTTGTGCTGCCGATGATGATCGGCACTTATACGGGAGGAAGCGTCAATCTGGTTGCCATGTCAGACGCCTACAATGTAGGCGGGGAACTCGTTTCATCTTCGGTCGTGGCGGACAACCTGCTGATGGCGCTGTACTTCTTCGCACTCATCGCAGCAGCGGGATCGAAGTTCTTCCTGAAGCATTACAGACATCCGCTGATCGACGACCTCAATAAGAACAGCGACGGAGCTGAAGGCGCGGCGACATTCTGGACGCCGAAGGAGGTATCTCTCAAAGACATCGCTATGTGCATTGCTTTATCACTGGTGATCGTAGCGGTTTCCGTGAAGATTTCAGGTGTCTTCGCCGAATTGATTCCGACTTCGAACTTCGTCCTCTCACTGATCAACGGTCTGCTCGGCAATCAGTATCTGATCATCACAACACTTACTATGCTGGTGGCGACATTCTTCCCGAAGCAGGTAGGAGGCATCGCAGGCGCGCAGGAAATAGGAACTTACCTGATTCACATCTTCTTCGCAGTGATCGGCGTACCGGCGTCCATATATATGATTGTTACAAAAGCACCGCTGCTGCTTTTGTTCTGCGCGATTATCGTATTCGTGAACATGCTGTTCTCCTTTGTATTCGGCAAAGTTCTTCGCTTCAGTCTTGAGGAGATCATCATTTCATCCAATGCCAATATCGGCGGACCGACCACAGCCGCCGCAATGGCCATCGCAAAGGGATGGAATGCGCTCATCGTACCTGCGATCCTGGTCGGCACACTCGGCTACGTCCTCGGCAATTACTACGGGATTTTCGCTGGAACAATGATCGGTCTTTAGTTATACTGAGGGTGCAGATGTTTTGGCAATACAGGAGGTGCCCAATGAAGAGTAAAGTATTAAGCCTTATGCTGGCTGTGATGGTCGCGGTGACGATGACACCGATGTTTGCCTTCGCGGCAGGGGAAGAGGAAGAGTCTGCAATTGAACAGGAGACTGCCGTGGAACAGGAACCTGCAGCAGAACAGGAAGAAGATGCAGATCAGATCAAACTCGAAGCGATGGCGGATGATGAAGAGTACAGTATCAATGACTTAAACGTCAAACTGAGCAAAACGGTGTTCATTTATTCCAACAAAATAGATTTAGAGGAACAGATTCGTGATGTGCTGACGTATGATGCATCGATGTTCTGGTATGGGGAAGGGAATCCGGAACTTGATGCCTCTCTGGACAGCGCGAATGCGGGCAGCCGTAACGTAACGGTAACGAGTCCGTACTATCAGGACTGCGTTGTTCTGCCCGTGACGATCAAACCATACACGATTACAAAGAAAGCACTCGTTTACCGACTGACCAATGATCAATATACATATAATGGGAAGGCTAAAAAACCGAAGTTTACGGGGCTGGAGTATACAAACGATGAGTTCTCTTCGTTTACCAAGATTCCTGCAAGTCAGTATTCCATCACACACACCTATAAAAATAACGTTAAAATCGGCTATGGCAAGGTCACCGGCGTGATCAAGTTCAAAGGGAACTATGCGGGAACGATTACAATAAAAGAATCAATTTTCATCGGCCCGAAACCTACAAAAATCAAAAAAATCACACGAGGGAAGACGACACTCCGCGTCAAATGGAAAAAAGTGAAAAAGACCATTTCCGGATATTCCGTTTTAGTGGAGGACGCTGAATCAATCTTTGGTATTAGTAAAATGAAAAAAGTCTCTAAGAAAAAGACTTCATATAAATTCAAGGGTCTGAAGAGACACCATGACTACGAAGTGACGGTGCTCACATATAAGAAGGTCAATGGCAAGAATTACTACCAGTGGCAGTTGAAAGGCGCATCAAAAGTAGTTACAACGAAGTGACCGAATCAATGCCCCGGCGCAGCGGCGCCGGGGTTTTTAGTCGAAGGAGAAACCCGCGGATGACGCGGGTTTTTTGATAAACGAAATTTAAGAGTATTGTTGTTGAAGCGCATGGGACTGGTGTGCGAAAATATATATGTATAAAACTATATCTGATACCGATAGAATCGGGGTGAGATGCGTATGGCTAAAAAGGCAAAAAACAATAAACTTGCAATATTGACTATCGCGATGGCCTTTGCTGTGGTTTTGCTTGGTGTTGCTATGGTGGGGGTGTTCGGAAACAGTCAGGAGGAGGAACCCCAGACTGAAACCATAGTTGTGCCGGAGCCGGAAGAAGCCGAAGAGCCTGAAGAACCCTCGAATCTGGAAGCAACCCTGTTCTTTGCATCGGACTATCAGGAGGGTGAACAGGGAAATCCTAAGGACAATCTCGAGGGAATCATCGACGCCGTCAAAGAGGATAAAGACAACCTCGACGGTCTGATTTTCTGCGGCGATTATTCCAATGTCAGCGGGATGACCAATCACCAGATCACTCCGGAGAACGGCATCAGCGAGATCAAGGAAGTCATGAGTGAAGCTTATCCGGATCTGGCCGCGGAGAACATGATTTTCACACAGGGAAATCACGACGCGATGACCATTTCCATCGACAAGCCGGGTCTTCAGGAATTTGATGACTATCTGGTCTACGTCAACAATACAGAAATCGACTTCCCGTGGCAGCAGGGCAAGGCGTCCGGGAGTCTGTATAAAGTGACGCACACAGCGGAAGTTATGAAGATACGTCTGAACAAACTGATCGAGCAGGGAGAAAAGCGTCCGGTCATCATCGCGCAGCATGTGCCTCTGCACTTTACCGCCAGGACGGCGAGCCAGCAGGGAACGGGAGACAATCTCTATTCATCGCTGGTGTTTGACGTAGTCAATGAAGCGGCTAAGGATCTGAACATCATCTATGTGACAGGTCACAACCATTCGAACGGATGGGATAACTACATCGGCGGCAGCTGTTACTTCAAGAAGGCCGGAGACACCATACTCATCCCGGAATTTGATAAGACGAAGATCACGACGGACACTTTCAAGGCAGAGACACTGAACTTCACATATCTGAACGCGGGGTACACGGGCTACTCCAAGTGCGGTCCTGACAACACCCTTACCGGAACAGTATGTGATATTTATGATAACAAAATCGTATTTACGAAGTATTCCTCCGAGGGGGTGCACCAGCTCAGTGCAGCAGGTGCAGCCAACACGGATCCGGACGATTCCGGACTCATTTCATCGGAATACTACAGCACGCAGGTGGAAAGCCCGCAGGAGATAGAGCGCAAGTAACGAATACCGAAAATGATGAAAATAGATGAAATAATCGTAGTCGAAGGCCGTGACGATACGGCTGCAGTCCGCAGAAGTGTGGATGCGGTGACCATCGAGACACATGGGTACGGCATCAGGCCGTCAACATTTGAGGTCATCGATAAAGCTTATGAAAGCAAAGGCATCATCATTTTTACGGATCCGGACACGGCGGGAGAACAGATCAGGCGGCGTTTATCCGAACGTTATCCAAAAGCAAAGCATGCGTTTCTGGACAGAAGCCTGGCGGAGAAGGATGGGGACATCGGCATTGAGAATGCGGCCCCTGAAAGCATAAGGAATTCTCTTGCAAAGGCACACGGCGCAGACGGAAATGCTGACGGCACAGCCGGAGATGTGTCGGACACCGGAGCACGCTTCACGCGGGCGGACTTGTTCGCCTGGGGTCTGGACGGAACAGACGGAGCGGCGAAGCGGAGAAACGAAGTGGGAAACAGACTTGGGATAGGAATGGCGAGCGGTAAAACATTTCTTCGGAGACTGAACCACTTCGGCATCAGCAGGGAAGAAGTAGAGAACGCTTTAAGAGAAGAATAAGATAATAGCAGCAGAGAACGAAACACCCGGACACCGGGTGTTTTTGCTTTTGCATGAAAATAAAACGTTGACCGAAGATGTCAATAAATGGTATTCTTACCATATGATGTATTTTGGGTTTGAGGGGCGGATCGGAGAAGCAGATTGAAACAGGAATATGAAGATTTTTTCAGAGGCGGCGGATTCAGACTGATGCGCCTGCTGGTCATTAAAGCCGAGATGGTACCGGAGAGGGAACGGGAAAACCTTGATGTTGTTACATTGATGAGATTGCTGCACGGCGACGCCAGAGCCGGGGAATACGAACGGGAACGGGCATTGAAGGAGATTGCCGCCATATCCGATATCTATGATCTTGATGCGGCGCTGACCGATTTGATGGACGCGCTTCCGAGAAACTGGGGGCAGATTCTGGAGATGCATTTCGGGAGGGGTGTCAGAACGCGTGCAAGCGGAAAGGGCCTCAGAAAGAGGACCGTTGAAAATGCGCTGGCAGGTATCTGCAGGGAAATCATGAACTGCAGCCGCGGGTATGATTTTCAGAATGAAGGACTGCCGGCGGTAAGGAAGATCATGTCATACATTGAACAGGCGTCCGATTCAGGAAATGATTCGTCAGACTCACTGCTGCAGAGAGCGGTTTCCGGCGTGAAACTGTTCCGAAATGGAGAGTACGGTATTATGTACGGCGACGCCCTTGAAGAGTTTTGTGAGAGGACAAACAATGAACCATACAATTACGCTGCAGATTCCGGTACTGAAATGATCATTTCCGATATATTCGTACGGGATCAGGTGAGGGATATGCAGCAGCGGTCGAAGCTGGAGAGCAAGGTACGTGAAGGGCAGAGTTGTGTGCTGATAGAGAGAATGTATGAGATGTACTGCATCATGGAATCAATGAAGCAGTTCCTGCCGGATAAATATGAGAAAATCATGGCCTTCCGCTGGACCGGCAGCGGGGAAAGACGGAAGGATCTGTTTTGGGAGATTGCAGCATTGATAGCAGCGTCGGAGAATACAAATCTCCAATAATTACCAAAAAAAGGTCTTGATTCCAAAAAATACCTATGATACTATTGGTACAAGCAAAAGTACGCAAAAGACCCGAATGGGTCTTTTTGTCTTATCTAAGGAAAAGAGATAGTCTGAGGAGGTGACCGAAAATGGAGAACCGGAGATAAAGAAGGAGTAGGGGAATCACTTCTGCATATTGTTCGCAGCAACGTGCAAAAACTGATTGCTATGGAATTCCCTAAATGTTATAATGTCTGCGTATGCGCGGGCATACGAAAACGAGTAGATATTTTTTTAGGGAGGTCTCATTAGATGAAGGGCTATAAAAGCGAAAACATTAGAAACGTCGCGCTGGTAGGACATGGCGGCTCCGGAAAAACTACTTTCCTCGAAGCTGCGCTTCTGGCGACAGGCGTTATTTCAAGACTTGGTAAAGTCGAAGAAGGTCAGACGGTTTCCGACTACGACAAGATGGAAATCGAAAAGGGCTATTCAATCAACTGTGCAGTTGTTCCTGTTGAATACAACAAAGTGAAAATCAACTTCGTTGATACTCCGGGTTCATTCGACTTTGTCGGTGAAGTAAATTCAGCGCTCAGAGCGGTTGAGGCTGCGGCAATTCTCGTTGATGCAGCATCCGGAATTCAGGTAGGAACAGAAAAAGCGTGGGAGTCATGCAAAGAGTTCTCAGTACCTAGGTTTTTCCTGATCAACAAGACAGACAAAGAAAACGTTGATATGGATGAACTCGTCGGACAGCTCAAAAGCAAGTTCGGATCATCAGTCGTTACGCTCGATGACAGAGAGTCTCTGGAAGAAGAGATTGCGGGAACTGATGAAGAACTCATGGAATACTACTTCGAGAACATGGAACTGACAGACGAACAGTTTGCAAAGGGTCTGTCAAAGGGTATCGGAACCGGTGATATCGTTCCTGTATTCTCATGCTCATCACTCAAGGGCGACGGAATCGAGGAAGTGCTGCAGCAGTTCATCGATTTTGTACCAAAGCCAGCAGATCATGAGCCGTACCCTGCTGTTGACGGCAAGGATGAGGAAATTGAGGTTGCAGTAGATGCAGCCGGAAAGCCGGCAGTACTTGTCTTCAAGACTCTTGCTGATTCATTCCTCGGTAAGATTTCACTTGCTAAGGTGATCAGCGGAACGATCAAGGCAGGACAGACGATCTACAACGCAAATTCAGAAAAGGATGAAAAGCTTGGCTCACTGTTCTTCGTAAGAGGAAAGAGTCAGGAAGATGCACCGGAAGTTGTTGCCGGTGATATCGTTGGCATCGGAAAACTCCAGAACACCAAGACAGGCGATACACTCTGTGAAAAGGCAAATATCATCAAGTTCCCTAAAATTCATTTCCCTTCACCGACTCTGTATCAGTGTGTTGAACCTGCTAAGAGCGGCGATGACGAGAAGATGGGCACAGGCCTGAAGAGACTGATGGAAGAAGATCCTTCATTCGTTCTTGAAAACAACATTGAAACGCACCAGACACTCATTGGAGGTCAGGGTGATATTCAGCTCAACATCATGAAGGACAAACTTAAGGATAAGTTCGGCGTTGATGTAAATACAGTACCGCAGAAGATCGCTTACAGAGAGACGATCAAGGGCACATCCGATGTTCAGGGTAAGCACAAGAAGCAGACCGGCGGTGCAGGACAGTATGGTGATGTTTGGATCAGATTCTCACCTTCAGAAGAAGAGTTTGAGTTCGGCGAAGAACTGTTTGGCGGTTCCGTACCGA
>CACYBO010000154.1 GCA_902772685.1 uncultured Eubacteriales bacterium
CCCCGGAAAACTGTTCCATACAAGTGTTACGCTGTTGTACGTATGTTTTGCTTTTTTGAAACCGCCCACTTTGCTATCGCTGAATTTAATCGGCGTCGCCGCAATTGCTGCACTGTATCCGCTATAAGAATTTGTGCCGTTTGAATTCCTGAAATATGCGCGGACCTTATAGTAGCAGGTCTTGCCTGAGGTGAGGCCTGACCTTCCGAACTTCGGTGATGTAACGGTGCTCATCAGTGTGTATGAGCCGTCCTTGCTCGAAGCTTTGTACACCTCATACCCCGTTGCCATGCTGTAGCTGTTCCACTTGAGGTTTATGGAAGACTCACTGTAGCTTGACACGTAAAACCCGGATACTGTACCGCTGGTGGAAAAGTTCGCAGCGTATGAGTCCGCAACATTTGCCGGCATAAAAGCTACGACAATTGCCAGTGATACCGCAAAGGCCAGCAGCGTCTTTATGTATTTCTTTGATGCCTCTTTCATGATAATACCTTTCACTTTATACACTCCGTGATACCGGATCCCTTGCCCCTGATTCTGTTATCAGGTTACAGGGTTGCCGTCTTCTGCTGCAGTTGCAACGAATTCAACACGTTCTTTTCCATCTACTACGTTATCTGCAAAGAGCAGCATGCCCTTTGACTCAATGCCGCGCAGTTTTCTCGGCTTCAGATTGGCCACCACGACCACCTTCTGCCCAACGCAGTCCTCTGGTTTGAAGTATTCCGCCACTCCCGAAACGATCTGCCGCTTCTCTGTTCCCATCTTCACCTGGAACACCAGAAGCTTGTCCGCCTTAGGATGCTTCTCCGCTGAAATGATCGTGCCTACGCGCAGATCGAGTTTGTCGAAATCTTCATATACGATTTCATCCTTCAGCTCGAGCGGAATATTGATATCTCCTTTGTCTGCAGCCGCCTTGGCGCTGATAGCGTAAAGTTCCTCAAGCTCCTTATCGATGTCGAGTCTCGGGAATATTGCGTCGCCCTTTTTGACCTGCTCTCCGGCCATCATCTCAAATGTGAACGCATCATCCCACGCCACATCCGCATACCACAGTCCCAGCTGCTTTCTGATCGCATCCGAAGTCGTGTGCATGAACGGGTGAATCAGAACAGATATGATTCTTATTGTCTCCGCCAGGTTGTGGAGCACATTATCCAGACGGGCCTTATCCGCTTCGTTCTTGGCAAGAATCCACGGCATCGTCTCATCAATATATTTGTTCGCGCGCCGTACTACGATCCAGATTTCCTCAAGCGCGAGATTGAACTTGAAATCGTCCATCTGCTTTCCGACCTTGTCGGCAGCGGAAATCGCAGTCTCTTTGAGCTGTGCGTCGTAATCTACGCCGTCCTCTCCCGGAACACATTTTCCTGCCTCCGTCAGGTCAGGAACGAATCCGCCGTTGTATTTCTCAATCATGCTGACTGTTCTGGAAACGAGGTTGCCCAGATCATTTGCCAGATCGTAGTTCAGTCTCTTCAGCATTACTTCATTTGTGAATACGCCGTCCTGGCCGAAGGTGTACTCCCTGAGCAGGAAGTACTTAAGTGCGTCGATTCCGTATCTGTCTATCAGAACAACCGGATCTATGACGTCAGACCCTTTTGCGGCCTTTGATTTCGACACTTTCTCACCGCCGAGGAGGAGCCATCCGTGTCCTCTTACCTGTTTCGGAAGAGGCAGGTCTGCGCTCATCAGCATCGCCGGCCAGATGATGGAGTGGAATCTCACGATTTCCTTTCCGACGAGATGTACGTCCGCAGGCCAGTATTTTTCGTATTTCTCAGGCTCATCCGGCCATCCCAAAGCAGTGATATAGTTGGAAAGGGCATCGAGCCATACGTATATAACATGCTTCTCATCAATCGGTACGGGAATGCCCCAATCGAAGGATGATCTTGAAATACACAGATCCTCCATTCCCTGCTCGATAAACGAGATCATCTCGTTTCTTCTCGCTTCGGGTTCCAGGAATTCAGGCGTCTCCCTGAATATTCTGAGAAGCTCTTCGGAGTATTTGCTGATCTGGAAGAAGTATGCTTCTTCCTGTGCCTTTGTTACTTCTCTTCCGCAGTCTGGACAGTATTTGCCGTCGACCAGCTGATTCTCTGTCCAGAATGATTCGCACGGGGTGCAGTACCAGCCTTCATAGTTTCCCTTGTAGATGTCGCCTTTTTTGTACATCCTCATGAAGAGTTCCTGAACTCTCTTCACGTGTCTGTCTTCTGTGGTTCTGATGAAGTCGTCATACGATATCTCCATGGTCTTCCACAGATCCTTGATTCCTGCTACTACTTCGTCAACATACTGCTGCGGTGTTACACCCTTCTCCTCAGCCAGAAGCTGAATCTTCTGCCCATGCTCGTCCGTACCTGTCAGGAACATGACATCGTAACCCTGAAGTCTCTTGAACCGCGCCATAGCGTCCGCCATGACGGTACAGTATGTATGACCTATATGAAGGTTCGAGCTTGGGTAGTAAATCGGTGTGCTGATGTAATAAGTTCCTTTGTCTGCCATTTTGCTTTCCTTTCTCCGGTGCGAATGGGCACCGGTCAGATTTTTCCGCAATCTAAAACAGGGACTGCGCACCGCTGTGTGCGCGTAATCAAATCCAGGCGCTTTTGAAAAGCGCGGACTGCGGCCTCTCCGTTTGATCGTCTAATTAATATTCTTCGTCGTCTATGGTCGACTCTCTCCAGATCTGTTTCTCAGTGTACGCTATGATGAGATCCACAGCGTCTTCGAGGGTCAGGTATCCGCTGTCCAGAGACAAGTTGAAGTTCACATGTTCTCCCCACTTACGGCCTGTGTGATAGGCGTAGTAGTTTGCCCTGGCTTTATCTGCGCTCCTCATGATCTTTCTGACCTGGTCTTCAGGGTCTCCGTATTCTTCCACGGCCCTTCTGATCTTGTCCTTCTCCTCTGCATAGATGAAGATGTTCGTCGCATAAGGAAGTCCTCTTAGGATATAGTCTGCACATCTTCCGACTATGACACACGATCCTTCCTCCGCAATCTTGCGGATGGTGTCGAACTGTGCGAGGAAAAGTCTCTCGTTCAGGCTCAGTGATTCCGGACCTGCTTCTCCTGTTCCCATGGCTGACGCCAGGCTGTAGAGGAAGCTGTTCTTGGCCTTCTTTTCCTGACCTGCGAACATGTCCTTGTCATACCCTGATTCTTTGGAGATTCTTTCGTTGATGGTATCCCTGTCATAGTAAGGGATGCCCATCTTCTCCGCCAGACGCTTTCCGATGAGTCTGCCGCCGCTTCCATATTCACGGCTGATTGTTATAACTCTTTTCTTCTTTTCATTATCTGCCATAATACTCTCCTATTTTACTTCCATATCCTGTAAGCATTCTATCACATAAAAATTCGTTTTTTCCTTAAAATATACTAAGGTTGCACGCGTGCAACCTTAGCTCAGAATCCGTTATTTTACTTGCTTTTCTCTTAAAATTTTCTGTACCCTGTGAATGATCCGTCTTCCACATCCAGCTCGTATCCGTGTCCCGGATCAGGGATCCACTCAAAGAAGTTCTTGTATTCCCCCGGCCAGACGTAGTCCATGATTCCTGAGATTACCCCTCCGTGGCAGATGCATATTGTCATGGCTTCCCTTCTGCGGTTCCTCAGTTTCAGCATATAGAGTTCATTTCTGACCTTGAGTTCGTCAAAGCCCCTCCGGATCCTCTTCGCAAAACTGTTTATGCTTTCCCCGCCCGGCGGCGCTGTCTCCTTGTCTTCTGCTGTGATC
>CACYBO010000155.1 GCA_902772685.1 uncultured Eubacteriales bacterium
CAAGTGATTAAAGCTGCTTTTTTCTGTATTCCGGCGCATGGGCATACAAATCCCATGATTCCGGTCGCTGCCGAACTGGTGAAGCGCGGGAACAGGGTGAAATTTTACTCCTTCGATGAGTTCAAAGAGAAAATTCAATCTGCAGGAGCGGAATTCGTGTCCTGCAATTCGTATATGCCGGCTCTGACGGAGCAGGAAACAGCAAGATTAAAAGAAGTTTCAACAACGGAAATGACGATTCAGGATATCCGTTTAACACTCTGTATGAACGATTTTCTTGAAGAAGAATTCAAAAGCTTCCGGCCCGATGTTGTCTATACGGACTCCGTCTGCTTCTGGGGAAAACTGAACGCGTGGAAACACAACGTGCCGATGGTGGTGTCCACCAGCACACTTGCGTTTAATAAGATGTCATCCCGGTACATGAAGAACTCGCGGAAGGAAATGGGTGATCTGCTGTTTGGCCTTCCGAAGGTCACAAAGGAACTGAAAAAACTCAGACCCTATGGCTATCATGTGAAAAACGCTCTGTCTCTTGTGGAGAACGACAACGATACGGATACCGTCGTTTACACATCGCGGCGGTTTCAGCCGTACGCGGACAGTTTCTCGGAACATTATGCTTTCGTTGGACCATCCGTGCTGACGGATGCCGTTCCGGATAAAGCAAAAGACCGGCCTCTCGTATACATCTCCCTGGGAACGGTCATCAATGACAGGCCGGACTTCTACAGCAAGTGCATCGAAGCCATGAAGGAACAGGACGTCGATGTGATCATATCCTGCGGCAACGCGATGGACCGTGAGGCTTTGGAGCCTTTGCCCGATTACGTTCAGGTGTTTCCTTACGTTGACCAGCTGGAGGTTCTCGCAAAGGCAGATGTCTTTATTACGCACTGCGGGATGAACAGCGTATCGGAGAGTCTATACATGGCGACGCCGATGGTGCTCTATCCCCAGACAGGGGAGCAGCGTGCAGTGGCGAGGAGAGTCACGGAGATCAATGCGGGAGTAATGCTCGATGACGATTCCGCAAAGGGCATACAGTCCGCCGTCCGGGAAATCCTGGGAAGTGATGCATACAGCAAAGCTGCTGAGGAATGCAGCGTGGATTTCCGCTCCTGTTCCGGCGCCGGAGGGGCTGCAGATTTTATCGAGAAGGCGGCTTTACGAAAGGCGTGAACTCTTCTAAAATATATTCGATACGAAGGGCAAGGAGAATTCCAATGGGATCGAAAAAAACAACAAAGATGACAGCGGTACTCCTGGCGGTGCTGACGGCTTTTGCCATGACGGTGATTACCGCGTGCGGCACATCTGATTTCGTCGTAACAGACAGCAATGAGAAGTCGATGATGATTCAGGCTGACCGGGGTGATAAGGGGGATTTCTTCATGGCAGGCACCCTTGAAGTCGCAGAAGGCGAACAGGTTACGGTCGACGCAAATCTTGAAAAAGGTTCGGTTGAAATCGGTCTTGTCAATGCGGGAAAGAACGATGACATCGATGAAGTTCCGGATGAAGATGCAAAGGCACAGGAATCGGCGGAGCTGACGGAGTTAGATTCGTATACCTTTAATGTCGGGCCGGGCAATTATCTGGTCAAGGCTACGATTATTGAAAAAGCAACGGGCGCCATTATGATCAATGTGCAGCAGGAGTAGAGCGGAGTTCTGACCATGTCAAAGATTTTTGAAATATACGGTAATGACGCCCATGAGATGACGATTGCGCTGATGGAGGCTGCGAACGTGGCGGAGAGCATCCCACAGGGAGCATCGATTGCACTCAAGCCGAATCTGATTCTGCCTGAGACGCCGGAAAACGGAGCGACCACGCATCCGGGAGTGCTTTCGGGCTGCATCGAATATCTGCAGGAGGCGGGGTTCAGAAATATATCCATCATCGAGAGCTCGTGGTATGGAGCGAAGACCGACCAGTCCATGAGGGTCTGTGGCTATGATGCGATCTGCAGCAAATACGGCGTCGGGTTTTATGATCTGAAAAAGGACAGCACCAGCAGGGTTTCAACGCCGATGCGGCCTATGGATATTTGCCGGCGCGCTCTCGAGGCAGACTATCTGATTGATATGCCGGTGCTGAAAGGTCACTGTCAGACGGCAATGACCTGTGCGCTGAAAAACCTGAAGGGATGCATTCCGGACAGCGAGAAGAGAAGGTTTCACTCCGACGGGCTGATTGAACCGATCGCCGCCTTGTCTGCGGTGCTGAAGCCGTCGCTCATCATAGTGGACAGTATATGCGGGGATCTGAATTATGAAGAAGGAGGCAATCCGGTTCACACGAACAGGATGATGCTTGGGACGGATGCTGTTCAGGTCGATGCGTACGGATGCCAGCTTATGGGTTTTGCGCTTGAAGATGTGCCGTATATCGGGCTTGCAGAGGAATGGGGCGCAGGTTCGTCCATTGTGAGACCGGAAGACATCATCAGGCTCAACGAACCGTCGTCCGCACAGGATTATCCGCAGCCTTCGGGCAAAGTCAGGAAACTCACCCGCAATGTTCATGCAGACAGCGCCTGTTCGTCGTGCTTCGCGTCTCTGGTCAGAGCGTTGTACATAGCAGACGAAGAGGGCATCAGCATAGAGGATGACATATACATAGGCCAGGGATATCAGGGCAGGGAGATTCACGGTATCGGAATCGGCCGCTGCTGTCAGGGAGCGGATAGGGCTGTACCGGGGTGTCCGCCGACGGCAAGCCGAATCCTGGAACAACTGGAGTCGGATTAGATAGTCAGATTAAGAAATAGAGAAAAGTCCAAAATCGGTCGTACATATCTTGTTGTACAGGCCGATTTCGTTGTATACTATACGTTGTTGGTAGTAAAGAGATTACGACGATAAGGAGGAGAACGGATGAAAAAAGTTCTTTCGTTTTTACTGTCACTGTGTCTGGTTGTGACACTGATTCCTGCGGTATCATTCGCAGCAGATGAAGACCAGAGTCAGAATGACGTAGAAATGCTTCAGACACAGGAAGAAGAAACTGAGGCCCCGGTGGAACCAACAGAACCGGAACTGCAGAGCAACGGGGAAGAAGAGACCGTTGTGGATGAGAATACTGATGAGACTCCGGCGGTCGATTCACAGGAACCGACTGAGGAAGAATCCGAAGAGGTTGTTTTGCAGGCAATGGACGTAAGCGAGGGCGAATGGGTACAGGATCCTGATACAGGCAAATGGCAGTATCAGGTAAATGGCGTACCGCTTACCAGTCTGCAGGTGATCGGCGGCAGCTGGTATCTGTTCGATGCGAATGGGTTTATGCTGATAGGCCTTCAGACATTTGACGGAAGCAAATACTACTTCGATCAGACGGGTAATACCCCTGGCGTGGTTGGCAGTACCTATGGCGTGCGGAAGACCGGATGGGTCAATGTTCCAAACGCTGGGAAATGCTATTTCAACCCGATGATGCTGACCGGATGGCAGTCGATCGGAGGTCAGAAGTACTATCTTGATCCGAGAACCGGCGCAGCGAAGACCGGCTGGCAGACGATCAGCGGTTACAGGTATTACTTCAATGCTTATGGCATGATGCTGTCAGGCTGGCAGACGATCAATAAGAACAGATACTATTTCAACCCGACTACCGGACGCATGAAGACCGGATGGGCCACGATCGGCAGCTATAAGTATTACTTCAACTCCAACGGAACGATGAAGAAGGGCTGGGCCAGCATCAGCGGTTCAAAGTATTACTTCAATTCCAACGGAACGATGAAGAAGGGTTGGCTGACTGTCGGCAAAAACAAATATTATTTGGATGCGTCAAACGGAAAAATGAAAAAAGGCTGGGCGACAATCAGCGGCAAGAAGTACTTCTTCAACGCGAAGAGCGGAGTCATGGTCAAAGGATGGCTGAAATATAAAAAGAAGAAATACTATATGAGCAAGAAAAGCGGCGTTATGCTGACCGGACTGCGGAAGATCAGTAAAGTATACTACTACTTCAATAAGAGCAACGGCGTTATGAAGAAGAACGGCTGTGAGAGAATCAACAAAAAGCTGTACTACTTCAGGAGCAGCGGCAAGGCGTATATGAGCAAGGGTTGGTTCACAGGATCAGACAGGAAGAAACGCTACAGCCTGGGAAAAGGTGTTGTTGCTACAGGAAAGAAGAAGATCGGCTCAACCTGGTATGTATTCAGCTCAACCACCGGCGAACGTCTGAAGACGATCGGCGATGATTTTGATAAGAAGATTCAGTCAAAGACAAGCGGTACGAGGTATCTGATTGCTGTCAGCAAGTCAAGGTATCAGGTGCGCGTCTACACCGGCAGCAAGAACAATTGGGTCAAGGCAAGGACATTCTCCTGCGCGATCGGTACAGCTGCGACGCCAACAAGGAAGGGCACCTACAGAATCACTAAGAAGGTGCTGAAGACGATCTATGATGCAGACGGCGTATCGACACGTTACTGGTATAACAGCTGCTACAGTAATGATACAGGCATGCACAGCGGTCTCTACTATAACGAAGAGGGCGATGCTCCTGCTTATGATGCCAGAGTCGGTGTAAAGAGTACTAACGGAGACATCCGCCTGTCGCTGAACAACGCGCTGTGGATCTACAACAATGTTCCGTTGTACACGACTGTAGCCATATACTAATGGGATGGAGATCAAAGGAAAGGAGTAAGTCATGACCATAAATATACATAAATATATAATGGCAATTATCCTTGCAGGGGCGATGATTTTGG
>CACYBO010000156.1 GCA_902772685.1 uncultured Eubacteriales bacterium
AATCCTTCATCTTCTGATAGAAATAAATGTCGCCTGCTGGTGAGAGCAGGAACCGGCACAGCTTTTAGTTCTTCATATATATTTATTATAAAGGCCATTCGATGTACATTGAGTAAACATTGAGTGTACACTAAGTGTACACTGAGTGGCCTCCGGATGAGAGCTGTCAGTAAAAACACGGCACGATTCGAGCTCGAAAAATAAAAGCAAGATTCGCCTTGGCAGCCAGATTGCCGTGGGAAATCCGTCGCCATGGCCTCTTGATGGGGGATTTTGCTCCCCATACCCGCGATTGGTTCGCTGCGCTCACAGCATGATAAAATCATGACAAAAGATCCACACAACCTTATTAGGATTGCAGGAGGGTCGCCATTCTGATATAATAGAAAAAAGGACATAGTTAGAGTCTGTTCACACTAATACATCAACGATCATAACAAACAAGAGGAAACCAGCAAAGACGACATCGAGTTTGTCGTAGCGAGTGAAAATCCGCCGGAAACGTTTGATTCTGTCAGCATACGCCCGCTTGTGCATATATGAAATTGATGCACTCCGTCACGTGCGCTCATAACGGTATATCTCGCCGTTCCCGCAAATCACTGCGCCAATCCAAAGGAGCCGGATAATATGGAGATCAACAAAAGCGACTGGAAGCTGTTCAGAGAAAAGGTGCCCATCTGGCAGGAAAGATATATGGAACAGCTGATCGGCGATTATATGACATTGCTCAGGAGCGGCGAAAAGGCGTCCGATAAATTCTGGGCACTCGAGGAAAGGATCAATCAGGATCGCCGACGTCCCGGTGTGATACTGGCAATGTCAAAGTCGAATGTGATACCGAACATCGTCAGCTTTATTCACGATCATGTTATTACGATAGACGATCTGCATGATTTCAGCGATGATTTCCAGAATACAGTGTCATTCTTTGTCAACCGATAAACGAAAGGACGTTGCAGCATGACATATCCCAAACCATTATCGGAAAAATCTCTTGCGAAGCTTTACCAGCAATCTGGCTTGTCCCAGGAGCAGTCCAACTATCTCCATAGCCTGTTTCTGGCCTGCGCGAACCTCTATGGAGCGATTCCGCTTCGCGTTGTGTGGGATATATATCAGGCGCAGGCAGACGCGCCAAAGCTCCGCAGGAAGGATTTGATAGCCTTTTCTGCGATTGCCCGCAGAGAAGTTAATCCATACTTAGTTTTTGAGATTGACGAACTGTATTCAGGCGAGAATCGTGCGGACCTGAGCCGGGAGATTGTCTCTGGAGAGCTGGTCGGTTTCGGCTACGGAAAACTGCACGCCTATTACAGACTTATGGAATCAATAGGGCGGGAGCCCTATTTCCTACCCGGGGATATTCTTCAGTATGCTACAAGGACCTCATCCAAAGAAGAGAAAGCCTTAATGAATTTCCTGAATGAACTGCAGGTGACTGCAAAGGAGTGTCATCCGCCATACGCCGATCCGTATCTCTGTGAGAATCGCGGAAAGCGGCTGAAAGAATTCTCCTTTCTGAACCGCAGCGAGAGATTTGAAGAAGAATACTTGTCCAAACATCGCGGATCGCTGCAGGCGTTCAAAGAGAGCATCGCGGGGACGGAGGCGGAGAAAATCTTCCGAAAGAATTGGCGAAACGAGAACATTTATCCTCTTGGGTTTAGCAGTCAGATCGAGGATGTCACAGATGAACTGGTGGAAGTCGGCGTTGAGTTATCGCAGCGGCAGCTCGAAACGCTGGTTCAGTTGCTGACAGATTATCATAATCATTCGCATTTGTGGTGTCTGAGCGGCTGGACTCCCTCCGAACTCGCCAGACAGTATAAGTCGTCCATGCCAACCGCCATTTCATTCGGCCCCAATATGCGGAAAATGATTACGGATGGAACGATGAATGGGGAGGGGTTTGTGAAGGAAATCCAAAAGATGGGCTTGCATGTCATCAAATAATCCATGACAACCGCTCTTTCACGATTCTTTGGCGACGAAGAGGGCCCGCCCTTCATGCTTGGTCTTGATCCCCGGATATGGCCCGTCGATATAGCCCAGACACACGAACACCATGGGCATGAATTCCGGGTCAAGGCCCTACTTATCCAGCAGCTCCTGCATGGCCTCCAGGATGGGACGCAGCGTCTCACCCAAAGCGGGGAAGGGGCAGAATGAGCCACGTGCCAGTGGCGCGAAAAGTGGCGAACGAAGCCACAAGCAACCATTATCCACCATGTGGCCCATGTTGCGGGCGTCGATGAACACCGTCTTGCCCTTGTTGCGCTTGTTTCTGGTGATGAACCACAGCGTCACGGGAATGGTCACGCTGTAGAACAGCT
>CACYBO010000157.1 GCA_902772685.1 uncultured Eubacteriales bacterium
CATACCGAACACAGAAGTTAAGCTCCTTAGCGCTGATGATACTTGGAGGGCGACCTCCCGGGAAAGCAGGACGTTGCCGCTTATTTCTTTTTTTCTGTTTTTTGATTTTACATTATTCTTTTTTTTCTGTGATATAATATCCCCAAACCAGAAAACAATACGGTTTCTCTTTGTGTGAGCGGAGGAGACGATAATGAAAAAATGTAGATTTATGTTATCTTTCATACTGGCAATCGCCTTGACAGTGACCATGATGCCGTGGCTGGGCGGTACTGGCAGCATGGTATATGCGGAAACAGCAACCGCACCAGGCGGAACAATCGCATCAAACAGCGAGACAGACGCGACAGAAGTGTTTGGTTCCGGCAACGTGACAGTCTCAAAGGGTACCGGATCAAACAGTAACGTGATGACTATCACTTTGAATAGCGACATCACACTGGATGCTGCCGTAAAGCTCACAATGGGTGCGGCCGGAGATAAAGTTGTTTTGAATTTGAACAACCACACCATCAAAGGAGCGGCTGGAATTGACAGCTCTGATAAAGCTGAAGCGAAAGGGAAAAACGCGATCGAAATCAGCCCTGCGGCTTATGATGTAGTCATTCAGGGACCTGGAACGATCATCGGCGGAGACGGCGCCGTATATGAAGCAGATACGAAGTTCAAGTCCGGTCAGGATGGCGGAGCCGCAGTATGCTTTCTTCATTCCACTTGGTCTCCAAACGGCGGCAAATTGGAACATGGCTTAACGGTCACAGGAGGTGCAAATCTCAAGGGCGGTAATGGAGCTGATGTCACCAGTGAAGAATGGCTGTACAACATTGGTGAATATACTGGCGGTAGAAGCAGGTCTGATAAGAAACCTTTTGAGGCGGGATGCGGCGGCGCTGGAATTAGTCAGGAGAAGTCAGCTGTGCTGTTCGGCTCATCATCGCTGGCGTTTGCAAGGATAGTCGTTGAAAACGGTACAGTAACAGGAGGAAAGGGAGGAAGCATTGATTTAAGCGAGTTCACCCCGACTTACTATGCGTTGATGAATACGTCTGCCGCAGCCGCAGCGATGTCTGGCGCTACGAATTACTATTGTGCTGACAATATCCTTTCAATGGCACAATTAAATGTTGGACCAGGCGGCGATGGAATTAAAACAGGCAACGGGAGGAAATACGTTCGCATAGATGCCAACGGTGCTGTCAAGGGAAACAGCTGCGGATCTATTGACTTCGGCAGCGGGAAGTATATGAATCAATTCACAAAAGGTGTTTCATATGGAGAGGTTCTAATGGCAGAAAGAGCAGGTGACGCAGGCGACGGAATTGCAGTATGGGTCGGAGCTGTTGAGTTGAAACGAATAGAAGCCGGCTATTCCGGAAACGGCTGGCAGGACAAGTCAATGGATAGTGACGATATGGGAATCTATATTGCCGGTAACGTTTCGGGAGGTGATGCGCCTGACGTGAATGGGTTCGATGAGGACGCCTGCGATGGAGGAGCCGGCATTGGTTTATACGGTGACAACGATCGGTTTGGATATGCAGGAACGGACCCTTATCCGAGCGGAGAAGGCCAAGTACAATGGGGAATCGTATGTGTCGATGAGGGAGGCACTGTCACAGGAGGGAACGGAGGATCTTCAGTATCCGGTTCGGGAGGAGCCGGAGGAGTTGGGATCTATGAGGTCTATGATAAGGGATCTAATGATTATGGAACCGATTACTATATTATCAATGGCCGCGTAAATGGCGGCAACGGCGGAAACTCGCTTTCCAGAAACAGATCATTCGGAAATGGAGGAAATGGCGTAGATATAAAGGATCATTACAGAGAAAACGCTCATTTTGCCGGCTCTGGCAAGATTACCGCTGGTAATTCCGGGGTTTCCGCTGATCCTAATGATGACGTCAGCGGTTCGTCAGCAGATGCAATTTACTGCTATAGCAGCAGGGAGAATTATTTCACAGTTACCGAACAAGATGGGAACCCCGGATCAATAGCGGCGAAGGATGAAATAGCAGTTAGTGCAAGTATGTCTTCATTCAGTGGATATCCAACCACATCAACTGAAATCAGTTGCTCCTGGAAGCCGCAAGGTTACACAGGCGGCGCGTATATAAAATGGTTCGCCAGTTTGCATATACCAAGCAATACTGAAGATATTTACGAAATCGAGCCAACAGGAACGAACAATGCGGCTTTCAATCTGGCGGATAACGATTCCTACCAGTATCTTGATTATGAAGGAACCCCTTATACCCACTACCATTTGGACATAGCCACGGTTGAAAGAATGATTGAAGAAGCGCTTCAGAATAACGGTGCGACAGCAACAATCTACTGTAATGTGCTTTTGGATGATGGCAGATGGGGTAAGAGCAATGAACTCGTCATTACAAAAGATGGATATACCCCGCAAGGACCTGATCCTGACGATCCGCAGGATGCCGATCAACAGGCTGCCGATGCCGTCATAGCAATGATCGAAGATCTCCCTGGCTTAGGAAGTATCACTTTGGAACATGCTGATGCTGTGGCCGCAGCAAGGGCTGCATATGAAGCGCTGACTCCTGCACAGAAAGAACTGCTTGCGCAATACACATACCTTCTTGACTTCTTGGCAGACGCTGAGTCGAGAATTGCGGAACTACAGGGGATATCGGATCAAGAAGAAGCAGACCGCATCGCAGAAATAATTGATAATCTCCCAACTGCTGATAATGTCACATTAGAGGATGAAGAAGCGGTCATCGCAGCCAGAGAAGCATATGATAACCTGACGGATGCGCAGAAAGCGAAGGTATCCCAGGATGCGCTGGACAAACTAGAGGCAGCGGAGGCAGTCATAGGGCAGCTGAATCAGGAGGCTGCAGACGTTGTGATCAGCAAAATCAATCAGATTGTTGATCTGTCAACACTGAATCCGGAAGATACGGACTATGCAACGAAGCTTGAAGCTGCTAAAACTGCGATTGAGCAGGCATCGCAGGCATACGGTGAATTGAGTCCGACGCAAAAAGAACTGATCGATGCTGCGGACAAAGAGAAACTGCGCGGTGCAGTAGAGCAATATAATGAAATGTTCCCTGATAACCCGATCGATGACCCAACGGTCACTGAAATCACTGCGGATATGATCACCGTCGCCGATGAGACGTATACAGGAAAGGCTCTTACGCCAAAGGTCACAGTCAAAGACGGAAACAGGATTCTGACGGAAGGGGATGACTACGAGAAACGGTATAGCAACAACACCAACGCAGGCAAAGGGAAGGTCACCGTCACAGGAAAGGGTGATTACACAGGCGAAGCGTCGAAGGAATTCACCATCAACCCGAAGAAGATCACACCGGCGGTGAGCCTGAGCGCTGCGAAATACACCTGGAACGGAAAGGTGATAAAGCCGGCTGTGACCGTCAAGAATGGAAATGCAAAACTGGCGGCGTCACAGTATACGGTCACGTACGCTGCCGGGGGAAAGAATGTCGGAACCCATAATGTCACGGTGAAACTGAAGGGGAATTACAGCGGAACCAGAACCGCAAGTTTCACAATCGTACCGAAGGGAGCGACCATCGTCAAGCCGAAGCCTGCGAAGAAGGCGCTCACGGCCAAGTGGAAGAAACAATCCGCTAAGATGTCAAAGAGCCGGATTACCGGTTACCAGATCCAGTGCAGCACAAGCAAAAGCTTCAAGAGCGGTGTGAAGACAAAGAAAGTGAAAGGGTTTAAGAAAACTTCTGTCAAGGTATCTAAACTCAAAGGCAAGAAGAAGTACTACGTCCGCGTGCGAACCTATATGAAGACGGGCGGCAAGACGTACTATTCAGGATGGTCAGGCGTGAAAACAGTTAAAACAAAATAGTTATATCTTTTGCATTCATTTTGAGAAACTGCATTGAATAATGAATTGTGCCGGCTGCGGGAGATTTTACTCCGCAGCCGGTGTTTTTTATGATATAATTACTCTGTATTTTTGCGATGAATTGAGGGTTGTAAATGACATTACTTAAGATACTGTTTCTACTCCTTATAATAGTTCCGTTTGTGCTGTTCCTGCTGTTTATTATCGACAGACTGATGGACGACATGCCAACAAAGGCCGAAATAGAAGCAGAGATGAGCGCTGTGGAAAGGCGCAGAAAACGCGCTGCCGCGAGAAGGGGCAAGGGCCCAGTGCATCAGCATCCGCGGAAGGCGACCAATTACGCCAGCAAGCGCAAAAGGCGCAAGGAAAGAAAAGCACAAAGGAAAGTAAACAGACAATGAACCGAGGATATTTTATTACATTTGAAGGCGGCGACGGTTCCGGCAAGTCCACGCAAATCCGTATTCTCATGGACCGTCTCAGGGAATCCGGGTATGATGTTGTTCTTACCAGAGAACCCGGAGGAACGGAAATCAGTGAAAAAATCCGGGAGATCATACTGGACCCTGCGAACAGTGATATGGACGACATGACCGAGGCTCTTCTCTACGCAGCAGCCAGAGCACAGCTGGTCAGTCAGCTCATAAAACCGGCACTTGAAGAAGGAAAGGTTGTCATATGCGACAGATTCGTCGATTCCAGTATCGCATACCAGGGATTCGGCAGAGGCCTTGGGGATGCCGTAGGCGTGATCAACACATATGCTGTTGACGGATGCATGCCGGATCTCACCATACTGCTGAAATTGGATCCGGCGAGAGGAAGCTCCAGGATTGCCGGCAGAGAGCATGACAGAATAGAGCAGGCGTCCGATGGATTCCACAGAAAAGTCTACGAAGGGTATCTGGAACTGGAAGCAAAATATCCTGAGAGAATACTGGGAATCGACGCATCGGGAACGATAGAAGAGATTGCAGAGGAAATCGCGCGCAGAGTCGGCGCGATCATGAAATGATACTCAATACGGGAAGAGACAATTCCAGACTGAAGGAGAGACTGGAGAGGATCGTCAAAGAGAACAGAATATCCCACGCTTATATCTTCGAAGGGCCATCCGACATCGATAAGGAAGCCTTTGCAAGAGGATTTATCAAGGGGGTGCTCTGCCCGAAATCGCTGGGCGAGAACTGTGGGGAGTGCAGCATCTGCAGTAAGATAGACCACGACAATCACGAGGATATCTCATACTTCAGAAAGGACGGTCTGTCCATAAAGGACGCTGCCATAGAAACGCTCCGCGAAAAGATCAAAATCAGGCCTGTCGGCGAGAGGAATGTGATGGTGATCTGTGACAGCGATACCATGACGAAGAAGGCCCAGAACAGTCTTCTGAAGACGCTGGAAGAACCGCCGGGGGATGCGCTCATCATCCTGCTTTCGGAGAACATGGAGAATCTGACGCAGACGATACTGTCACGGTGCGTCAAATTCAGAATTGACGCCCAGCCGGAGACCACGGAGGATGAACAGGCCGGAAAGCTCATAGAGATGGCTCTTTCCGGGAAAAGATTCCACGAACTAGTCCACGAAGCGGGCGACTATGCGAGGGACAGAGCCAAGGCGATGATGCTGCTTGATTCCATGGAGAGAACTTACAGGAATCTTCTGCTGGAAGAGCATAAGGACCTCCGCACGTACAAACCGGAGGAAATCTGCAGATACATCGAGGATATCGAAGAGGCAAGGGTAAGGCTAAAAATGAAGATGTCGGCAGAGTACGCAATGAAGGAACTGCTGCTGAAGATAACAGGATAAATAGAAAGGATCAAAATGACTGACGTTGTAGGCGTTAAATTCAAAGAAGTAGGGAAGATGTATTACTTCGCTCCCGGAGACAATGAGGTGTACATCGGAGATAATGTTATAGTGGAGACAGCCAGAGGGCTTGAGTTCGGCACAATATGCAGAGAGAAGACGAGCGTCGATGAATCGGAGCTGGTTGCTCCTCTCAAAAGCATCATCCGCAAGGCGACCGATGCTGACCGGAAGAAGCACGAAGAGAACCTGGCTAAAAAAGAAAATGCGCTTCGACTGTGTCAGGAGAAGATAGATGCCCACGGACTGGAGATGAAGCTTATCGATGTGGAATACACATTTGACAACAGCAAGGTGGTGTTTTACTTCACAGCCGACGGCAGAGTGGATTTCAGGGAACTCGTAAAGGATCTGGCGTCGGTATTCCGCATGAGAATAGAACTCAGACAGATCGGCGTGAGGGACGAAGCTAAGATGATAGGCGGCGTGGGAAGCTGCGGAAGAGGCCTTTGCTGCAGCACCTGGCTCAGAGATTTCGAGCCGGTATCCATCAAGATGGCAAAAGTGCAGAATCTGTCTCTGAATCCGACGAAGATATCGGGAATCTGCGGCAGGCTGATGTGCTGCCTCAAATACGAGAACGATATATACAATGAGCTCAAAAAGGGCATGCCGAATGTGGGCGAGCGTATTAGAACACCAGACGGAACCGGCGTTGTTACGGATGTGAACATCCTTGAGAATCTGGTGAAGACGAGACTCGTGCTGGAGGAAGCGTCGGAAGAAAACGACAACGAGGAAAAACTGAGCACGGAGTTCTACTCTTACGGCAAGGAAGAAATACGCAGATTCGGCAAAAAGAACCGCAAGGGGAACAACAAAGGCAAGGACAAGAAAGAGGACGAACTGAAGGGCCTCGATCCTGATCAGATCAAAGAGATAGAAAAACTGCTCAAGGATTGACAAAGGCGGTGACATATGGAGAGTATGGAAGATATCGGCTTTGGCGGGCTCAGACTGATTCAGAGTGAAGAAGGTTTCAGATTCGGAATTGATGCGGTGCTCCTTGCTGATTTCGCCTGCAGGACTTGCCCGTCTGCAGTGAAGGCGGTGGATCTCGGTACGGGCAATGGCGTTGTCCCGCTGATTATGAGTCACAAAAATGCCAGGTGCTCCATTACGGGTATCGATGTTCAGGCAAAGGCAATTGAATTGGCGCAGAGGAACTGTTCACTGAATCAATTAGACGGGAGAGTTTCGTTCGTTCAGTGTGACGTCGCCGAACTCGGCAGCCAACTGCCGGATATGAGGGGAACCGCGGACATAGTTGTATCAAATCCCCCTTATGTTGCGAGAGGGGCCGGTCTGATCAACGATGAGGACAGCAGATTCATCTCCCGGCAGGAAACGACGGCCGGAGTAGAGGAATTCGCTGCAGCGGCGGCTTTTCTTCTAAGAGAGAAGGGACATTATTCCCTTGTTCACAGGCCATCGAGGCTGGTTGATATTTTTTATCACTGCAGAAACTATTCACTTGAGCCGAAAAACATACAGTTTGTTTCACCGCGCAGAGGAGTGAAGCCCAACATTGTGTTAGTGGATTGCGTGAAGGGCGGAGGCAGGGAACTGGATTACGCAGAAGAATTGTATGTGTACGGTGACGATGGGAAATACACCCCTCAGATCATGAAAATTTACGAAAAAACACGTTGAAAAAATTTCCAAATTGTGCAATAATATCATGTACAGGAGGCATAGGAAAGATGAGTGTAACATTAGATTTGAAGACACTGCTTATAGTGCTTGTGCTGATAGCGCTGATTGTTCTTATCATTTACGCTATTTTCTTGATAAGGAAACTTATGGTCACGCTCACACATACAGACAAGGTTCTTGAGGACCTTGAAGTCGTCTCTGCGATTGCAGCAGAACGCAGTCAGGACGTGAACAATATTATTACGAATGTATCCGGTACAGTGTCTGATCTTTCCGATGCAGTGAAGGGAAATCAGTCAACCGTTTCGGCAGTCGCCAGCATCGTTAAATCTGCGGCGTCCATCAAAGGCATCATGTCGAACGATAAGTAGTATATATTCACCGAAAGGAGTTTGCATATGAAAGCAACAGGAATAGTCAGGAAAGTAGATGAGCTAGGACGAATCGTTCTTCCGATTGAATTGAGAAGAACACTAAATATCGACATCAGGGATCCGTTGGAAATATATGTTGACGGTGAATCAATTATGCTTAAGAAGTATCAGCCGGCATGCATTTTCTGCGGAAGTTCTGATGATGTAAAGCAGATTCACGGCAAGAACGTCTGCGCGAAATGCATAAAAGAACTTCAGGAGTTATAATCCGGAATCGCAATAAAGAAAGAAAAAGGAGCAATTCACTTGCCCTTTTTTTACGTAAGGAGATAAAGACGTGGCAAAATTAATCGTAAAAAACAGCGGCCCCCTTCACGGGGAAGTCAAGATCAGCGGCTCAAAGAATGCGGTTCTCCCGATTCTGGCCGCAACTCTTCTGACTGAAGAAGAATGTATTATACAGGATGCACCTGCACTTCGTGATGTTGATGTTATGAGTCAGCTTCTCACCAGTCTTGGTGCGCATGTCGATAAGGATCTCGACAACAATATCGTCAAAGTCAAAGCAGAAGGTGAAATCAGCTATGAGGCGCCTTTTGAACTGGTCAAGATGATGAGGGCTTCCATACTTGTGCTTGGAGCTTTGCTTCTGAGGAGCGGCAGGGCCCTGATCCATCTTCCGGGAGGATGTGCGATAGGTGAGAGACCGATAGAACTGCACCTTAAAGGACTCCGCGCGCTTGGAGCGGAAATCAATGAGCAGTCACTTTCGAAAGGTATTGTAGACGCAAAGGCAGGAAAACTGAAAGGAACGACCATTTATCTGGATTTCCCAAGTGTCGGTGCGACTGAGGTCATCATTATGGCTGCGTCTCTGGCTGAGGGTACGACTATACTGGAGAATGCCGCTCAGGAGCCCGAAATCGTTGATCTGGCAAATTATCTCAATAAAATGGGTGCAAGGATCAAAGGAGCGGGAACGGACACTGTAAAGATCGAAGGCGTCGAAAGACTCCACGGCGTATCTCATCATGTGATACCTGACAGAATCGAAGCAGGCACATTTATGGTGGGAGCCGCCATCACAAAGGGTCGTATCCTTGTCAAAAACATGCTTCCGGATCACCTCAAAGCAGTTATCGCCAAACTCAGAGAGTGCGGTGTCGTTATTGAGATGACCGACGAAGGTGTTATTGTTGACGGCAGTCAGAATACGATTGTTTCCACAGATATCAAAACGCTTCCTTACCCGGGCTTTCCTACCGATATGCAGTCACCGTTTATGGCGCTGCTTACTGTTGCCAAAGGTCCGAGCGTCGTGATGGAAACTGTATTTGAGAACAGATTCATGCACGTTGCGGAATTCAACCGCATGGGAGCCAATATAAGAACAGAAGGGAAGTGCGCGATTATACCCGGAGGCAGAGAACTTCACGGCGCACCTGTTATCGCGACTGACCTTAGAGCGGGAGCTTCTGTGGTTCTTACAGGGCTCGTCGCAGATGGCACAACAGAAGTATCCCAGATCTATCACATAGACAGGGGATATGAACACTTCGTCGACAAACTGAAAGCTTTAGGCGCAGATATCGAACGGATCGATGACTGACAGTGATCAGGGGCGGTCAGCAGAGATCACTTCTGTACGGAAGGATCCAGGAATGTGGTTATGTTCTCGAGAACTGTCTTCCTGTCGCCTTTTTCAAATGAATAGATGATCATATTCTGTTCAGGAAGGGACTTGGCGATAATGTCGTTTTCATAAGTTCTCAGACTGATCGCGCCTTCAGCCTGATCCTGCGGTGGAACGCAGCCGGTAAAGTAATTTACCAGGCTGCTTTTTTTATCGGCAGACCAGAGCCTTCCGCCTTTGCTGTAGTCGTATTCGGTGCTGCAAAGGCCCGCGATGGTTTCATATTCCGCGGAGAGACTGTCCAGATAGCTTTCGCCGCGCGCCCGGATGCTGACATTGAGGTTCAGATTGCCTTTATCAGTATTGATGGACTTGATATAGGATGCCGAGTAAATGATACCGGATTCCTCATCCTGCTGGCACACACCGGTGTTGAGCGTATACATAAGACTTATGAGGTTCTCGGCGGTGTTGTCGCTGAGGACTTTTCTAGGCATATCGACTTCTTCCATGGTGTACTCGAATTCCGCCTCAAGGTCTTCAAACTTATCACTCATATTGTCAAAGGATTTTTCAAACCTTGATTTGAAGCCTTCTATATGGTTCGAATCGACAACGACGACAGCGTCGGCATAATAAGGTGTATAACCTTCATGGGCTTTGCTTGTGAACGAGGCGATATCGAACAGCCTGCCGGAGCTTTTGCCGGAAGCCAGAAAGCCGCCTATTGTGTTGATTGGATTCGGATAGTTACTTCCCTTTACAAAATCGAAAGGATCGGTGTACTCAGGAATCGACATTTTGATTTCAAATGCCTGAGCGTAAGTCGATTCAGCCCTTTTATGGGTGCTCCGGAAGCTGCAGGAAGCAGCGACAGGGCCTGAGGTGAGAATATTGTTGTTGTTTCCGGTATTGAGATTGATCAGATTGTCACAGGCGAGGTATTTATCAGGCAGTTCCTCTATCCCTGTGAGTCTGGAACCTGTATATTCTGTTACCACAAGAGAAATGTCCCCATGATTGACAGGACCGAGCAGGGCAGTCTGGCCGGTCGCGATGATAGCCTTACAGGATGGAGCATCAAGCGTATTGAAATGACAGAGGAGAACACAGGAAGGTTCATTTTCATATCCGGCATGAGCACTGTTCTTAAGCACGATGGAGTGGTCACCTTCATAGGCTACGTCCACGCTGTTTGCCTCCGCCCAGTTTTTCATATATGTGTTGAACGCGGAGAAATCACAGGTTTCTTCGGTAAATGTTTCACTGAAAGCATCTTCATTGAAACTGAGAAATTCACTCAGTTCTCCGTTTCTGTCAAGTTCCCCGCATCCGGACAGTGCCACCGCGCCGATGAAAACGAATGATATGATAAATGGAAGTAATCTTTTCATGGGAGATTTCTCCTTGTGTCTGCTCTTTACTGTAATTATAATAACATTATACATCACATATTATTCAGAAGTGTTAAAAAAACATTAAGACAGGACATCAAAATGGCAATAAGAATAGAAACAGAAAACTACATAATAAGGGATGTTTGCTTCAGCGATTATAAGTGTTTCAGCGTCTGGGAGGTGGATCCGGAGATGACCAGGTACTTTTCCCTGGACTCAGACAGGACCTATGAGGATGTGGTCACGGAAGGGTTCGAATTCAAGGGGGATAAGAATGTACTGGATCTGACCATAACCCGAAAAGAGGACGGAGAACCGCTGGGAAGAATCATAATAACCAGAATCGACAGGCATTCTAAGTCTTTGGATGTTACAAAGATATATGTCGGCGGAAGCAAAAGGGGCTCAGGCATTGGAAGTGAAGCCCTCTTAGGACTGATGAAGTATCTGTTTGAGGAACGCGGTCTGCAGAGAGTGACGCTGGATTACTACACAGGCAATACCAGAGCTGCGGATCTCTATAGAAAACTGGGATTTGTAGACGAGGGCGTGGCGAGAAACGCCACATGCAAGGATGGAAAATACTATGATCTGAACCTGATGTCTATTCTCAGAGATGAATATTTCGCAAAGTACGGAACAGCGGAATAACAGGAAAGAAATACCAGAGTGTTGATATAAAAGGCTTTGTGAAATATTGACATAAACATATATACGGTTAACCCCGAACTTTTTCGGGGTTTTCATGTTTTTTTGATGAATTTCTTATTGACGAGTAGAATATTTTGTGTATAATTTCTCGTGTACGCAAGAATGACCACAAGATATAGTGAGGAAGTAAAATGAGTGAAATTAGACAGATTATTAAAAGAGACGGCAGAACTGTCGACTTCGACATATCAAAAATATCAGATGCGATCTATAAGGCGGCAGAAGTGCTGGGAGGACAGGACAGAGACACCTCCAATTACCTGGCCAGACAGGTTGAACTCTACCTTTTAGAGGTAAGACATAATGAAATTCCTACAGTAGAACAGATTCAGGATGCCGTTGAGAAAGTACTTATTGAAAACGGACACGCCAGAACGGCGAAGGAATTCATCCTTTACAGAGCAGAGCGTACCAGAGTCAGAGACATGAACACAAGACTCATGAAGACTTATGAGGATCTGACGTTCAAGGACGCTAAGGACAATGATACAAAGCGTGAGAACGCGAATATCGACGGCGATACTGCTATGGGAACCATGCTCAAATACGGCAGCGAGGGAGCAAAGCAGTTCTATGAGATGTTCGTTCTGAAACCTGAGCACGCAAAAGCCCACAGAGAAGGAGACATTCATATCCACGATATGGACTTTCTGACTCTGACGACGACTTGCTGCCAGATCGATATCGAAAAACTCTTCAAGGGCGGTTTTTCGACCGGTCACGGCCATCTCAGAGAGCCGAACGATATTCAGAGCTATTCAGCACTGGCCTGCATAGCGATCCAGTCCAACCAGAACGATCAGCACGGCGGACAGAGCATTCCTGACTTCGACTACGGCATGGCGAACGGAGTCATCAAGACATACAGAAAGCTCTACTGGACAAACGTCGGCAAAATGCTCAATCTGCTCTTTGATATTGAAGAAGGAGTAGAAAAAGTCAAAGCCATCGGCCAGGAGATCATGGAAGAGTACAACCTCTGGCCAATTCTGGCAGATGACAATGGCTACAAGGAAATCGAGCACCAGTATCTGGAGAAGCTCATCGACGCCAAGTACATTCCGACGATCCAGAAGAAAGCTACAAAGTACGCTAACGAAGAAGTTGACAGAGCTACTTACCAGGCCATGGAGGCGTTTGTGCACAACCTGAACACGATGCATTCCAGAGCAGGGGCACAGGTTCCGTTCTCATCCATAAACTTCGGTACGGACAGTTCTCCTGAGGGAAGAATGGTCATCAAGAACATCCTTCTCTCCATCGAAGCAGGCCTCGGAAACGGTGAAACCGCCATCTTCCCTGTCAGCATCTTCAAGGTCAAAGAAGGAATCAACTACAATCCGGATGATCCGAACTACGACCTGTTCAAGCTGGCCATGAAGGTCTCTGCCAAGAGACTCTTCCCGAACTTCGCGTTCATCGACGCGCCGTTCAATCTCGCATACGACAAAGAGGGAGATCCGAATACGGAGATCGCTTATATGGGATGCAGAACGAGAGTTATCGGAAATGTCCACGATCCTTCCAGACAGGTTGTCGGAGGAAGAGGAAACCTCAGTTTCACCTCCATCAATCTGCCGAGAATCGCGATCAAGGCACACGGCGACATCGATTTCTTCTTTGAAGAACTCAACCGCAAGCTGAATCTGGCCATCGACCAGCTCATGGAGAGATACAAGATCCAGGCAAGCAAGAAGGTCAGAAACTATCCGTTCCTCATGGGACAGGGCGTATGGATGGATTCCGAC
>CACYBO010000158.1 GCA_902772685.1 uncultured Eubacteriales bacterium
CCGGATCAGGGTGGGACATCGACTACTGAAGAGTGCACAGCAGCACTACTGAAATATTTGAAATAGTTTTGTATGAACCCAAGAAGGTCAATGGAGATACAGCATAAACTCATCAAGTATTCCAAAAAACCTCATGAAAAAGGGCGCCTGGATACCTGGCTGTAATGTTTACAGAAGCATTGATTCCAAACGAAAAAGAAAAAAGGATTTCGAAGTATCAAATGGTAGTACTGATATGTACATATGGATTGGTTAGAAGTTGTCGGATTGATGAAGAACAGCTCTTTGTGCAAATAGCACAATGATCAGGTAACATTTACCAATATGATTGACAGATTTTCAGGTATAAGATATAATCAAATGCAACAAAATAGGGCATAAGAACATCACTCAGAATTGTGCATGATGAACAGATTTTTCTCTGTTCTTTTTCTTTATTCTGAATGGTGCTTATACCCTGCTTTTTACACCATAAAGACGGAATATTCTGGAAATAGAAGGAGGGAGATGTGGAATAGAATTATAGCAAAATGATGATGATGATGATGGAGATTTCAGAAAGGAAAAGGCCAAAATGAAAAAGCACTTCTTTATCACATGCGTAGTTGTCTGTGGACTCATTGCTTCACAAGTTGTATTTGGAAGCGTAGCAGACGGCACGTACACTGCTACAAAACCGGGCATCCATGGAGATGTTACGGTAGAGACGACATTTACAGATGGTGCTATTACATCCGTTGTTGTCACTGAAGAGGAAGAAACTCCGGAAATTGGTGGCTTAGCAATCGCAGACATTCCTGCTGCGATTGTAGAGAGCAATTCCTATAATGTAGACGCTATAACAGGCGCTACAATAACCTCAGACGCCATCAAGGACGCTGTCGCCGATGCAATCACCCAGGCGGGCGGAGAACTGGAAGAGTTTGAAGGCATTTCATCTGCATCTGATGAAGAAACATCAGAAGAGGTGGTAGAAATAGAATGTGACACTGTCGTAGTCGGTGGCGGCGCAGCCGGTATGACCGCTGCTCTTGCGTCACAGCAGAATGGAGCAAAGACGATCCTCGTTGAGAAAGCTGCCAACGTTGGTGGCGTTTCCATCATTGCCGGCGGCCCGATGGGGATTGACAGCAAGGATCAGGAAGAAGCTGGTGTGGCAGGTACCTTTACGATCCAGGAAGTATGGCGCGACTGGATGGACTACAATTGCTGGATGTGCGATGGAACATTGTTCTTTAACCTCTTTGAAGACAGTGGACGAACAGTAGACTGGCTGGAAGAGAACGGGATGGAGTTTAACTTCATGGGAACGGAACAAGCTGCCCACGCGGAAGGATTCCCAACCTATCACATTTACGCAGACCAGGAGAATAAGCTGGGAGCATATCTGGTTCTTCTGGACAAGTTTGAAGAAGCCGGAGGAGAAGTTTATCTTGAGACTGCTGCTTATGAACTGAAGGCAGAAGATGATCAGATCACAGGTGTACTCTGCAGGCAAAAAGACGGAACCGTTCTTGACATTACCTGTAACGCTGTCTGCCTCTGCACCGGTGGTTTTGCTGCAAACCAGGAAATGGTTGACGAGGAAGTAGGCTTCCATCTGGAGACATTCTCTACGGGTACCCAGACCGGTGACGGCGCTACCATGAGTCAGGCAATTGGCGCAGGAAAAGGAAAGACTATCCAGCAGCTGCACGGAGTAACGAGCTTTTCAGGAATCCAGACCGGGAGCGGAAAGGATGATATTGCCAAGGCCATCTATCTTCCGAACAGCGTTTGGGTAAATACACGCGGAAGCAGGTTCTGCCCGGAGGATTTGAACTATGATACAGCCCTTAGTTCGAACAGCGCGTTTACCCAAGGGGAATATTACTATGCGATCATCTCTGAAGAAATGGCAAAGAACCTGGAAGAAAATGGCGCGAAGTACTATAATGTTGACACAGATGTCAGATACGAGCCGACGGTTCCCCTGTTTTCCGTTGATGAAGGATGGACAGGCTTTGTAGAGGCACTTGAAGACGGATGTGAGAAAGGCATTGTTTTCAAAGGCGAGGATGCCCGTTCACTCGCAGAGCAGATGGGCGTAGATCCTGACATGCTGGAGCTTACGATTCAGCAGTATAACGAGAGCTGTGAGGCCGGGGTAGATATTGCCATGGGTAAGGATCCGAAGTACCTGACTTCCCTGGGAGATGGCGCTTTATACGCTGTCAAAGCCCGTCCAATGAGCCTTGGCGCGATCGGTGGTGTGCTGGTAAACAGCAACCTGCAGGTAATTAAGGATGATGGCACGGTTATTAAGGGTCTGTTTGCAGCTGGAAATGATGTAGCAGAGTTCTATAATAACTCCTATCCGTTGATAGAGGGGGTTTCTCTTGGATCTGCTTTCAACGGAGGAAGAATGATCGGAGAG
>CACYBO010000159.1 GCA_902772685.1 uncultured Eubacteriales bacterium
AGAAGGAGGCGCATGGGGCATCGCATTGCTGGCCGCCTATCTGGCTGACGGCAAGAGCACTGGGCGCCTGGAAGACTACCTGAATGAACGCGTCTTCAAGGATATCGTCGGAGATGCCATGGAGCCGGATTCTGCAGATGCGGACGGATTCGAGACGTTCATAGAGAGATATGCTGCGGCGCTGGAGGCGGAGAAGGCGGCGATAGACGCAGTCAAATGGTAGAACAACCCAATAATCTCAGGGAAAAAGGAATGATTCATTTGCCCGGAACCGCTGTTTTTCAGCGGTTCTTTTTTATGATTCAATATTCAGAATTCATTTGTGGCCGGAAGAAAAAATATTGTTGGCAGCGGCAAAGGAAGCAGCGCTTAAGGAAATCGGAGAGAAATACAAGCCGCAAGATTACAGCGGCAAGGCAAAGGCAGAAATGACCACGACGATTTCAGCCAACAAGAAGACGAATACGATTAAAGTCAAGGGGAAGAAAGTAAAAGTCAAAGTCAGAGCGGCCGGCAACAAGTACTATGCGGTCGGCACAAAGACTGTTACAGTCAAGATTGTAGTTAAATAGTTAAATAGAGTCATCAGTAAAAGCTCAGATCAGGCCCAGCCTGATCAGAGCTTTTTCAATTCCGTCTGAATAGATTGAATCTGTTGTAAGATAGGCATCTTTCAGATTTTGCGGGGCATCGCCCATGACGATGCCAGTGCCAACAGCCTGGAGCATGGCGATGTCATTTCCGCTGTCACCGAAACCATAAGTATCTTCAGGTTCCGCACCGAGTTCGTTGATAATCCGTTCAACGCCGGTGCCTTTGGAGTACCCTTTCAGTGTGATCTCGATATAATCGTATTCCTTGTGCGTAAGTACATCAAACCATGGGGAAAGAGCTTCGATGAGTTCAGGGAGATGGGCATTGTCAGCAGGGTAGCCGGTCATCTTGGAGATTTTGGGAGGCAGCTCGCTGAGCGGCCGGTACCTGCCGGCATAGCGCTGCTTCATGCCGCGGATGATATTCTGAAACATCTCCGGAGTCCCTTTCGGATCACTGTAAAAATGATCGGAATTTTCCACGAAGAACGGACAGTCAAAGCTATGCAGTATGTCCAGGATTCTGTAAACATCAGGTCCTTCAACTCCTGCATCCATCAGCACGGCGTCTTCGAGCGCAACATAGGTGCCGCATCCGCGGACGCCGCCATGCAAAGGCAGCGCTTCCACCGCAGCAGGAAGGGTGCACGCGCCCCTGCCGGTGCATACCATAGCCATATGGCCGTTTTTTTCCAGCTCGCTGATAGCTTGCACTGTACTCTCCGGCACGAGACAGTCGTGCCGGTATAAGGTACCATCTACATCAAAAAAGACTATCTTTCCCATGTCCTCACCTTCAAAATCAGCGGAATGATCATGACGATCCACACAATTGGTTCAACAAGGATGACGCCGAAGTATCCCAAAGCAGGAACCAGCGTAAAGGCCAGAATGATTTTGCCTGCCATCTCGATCCCGCTGGAGATGAGCGGCGTCACAGTATCACCGATTCCCTGCATGGAGTTGCGCTGTACGAAAATGACAGCGACCAGCACATACAGAAGACTGTCGATGCGGAGATACTGCGTTGCGGCATGGATCATAACCAGATCGCTGCTGCCGGTGATCAAGCAGATCAGCTTTGGCGCCAGCGTATATACGATGATGAGCACCACAGCACACCACAGACAGGTGATCCAATAGCCGGCCTTCATTCCTTCGTGGATGCGGTCCCAGCGGTCTGCACCGAGGTTCTGGCTGCAGTAGGTCGCCATGGTGTGGCCTACTGCGACGAAGACAGACATCAGAATCTCCGTGATCCGCCGGGCGGCGCTCTGTGCGACGATATAGGAATTTCCAAGTCCGTTGATGGCCGTCTGCAGAACGAAGGAACCGATGCTGATCAGAGAACTCATCAGCGCCATAGACAGTCCTGTTTTCATCATCGCCACCATCATCGGCTGCTCAAGCCGCCGCAGGTCACCGACGCGGTACCGGTAGAAATAGTATTTCCTCAAGATATAGATCCAGCAGACAACGGCTGTAATCAGCTGCGCGGCAACAGTTGCAAGAGCGGCTCCCCAGACTCCCGTATGCAAAACGCCCAGGAGCAGTATGTCGCCGGCTATGTTGAGCCCAACGGAAAGGAAGAGCGTCAGAAGAGGAGTCACGCTGTCTCCGATGGCGCGAGCTGAAGCAATCAGTATATCATAGAGCATCGTGATGAGAAGCCCGGCGATGATGATGCGGATGTAGCCGGCAGACTCAGCGAAGATGCTGTCCGGCACATTGAGCAGGCGCATGATCGGACCCAGAAACAGCAAACAGAGGATGCTGATAGATACAGAGAGGACTGCGCCCATCACAATGGACGAAACAAAGGAGATGTGCACCTTCTCCATGTTTTTGCCTCCGAAATGTCGGGCTGTCGTAACGGCGAAGCCATTGGCGATTCCCATGAAAAAACCGATGAAAAGAGTATACATCACCGAGGTCGCACCAACCGCAGCAAGAGCGTGATCGCCGAGAAACGTGCCGACAAGCCGCATGTCGATCACACTGTAAGCCAGCTGCAGCAGATTGCCCAGCAGGATCGGTATGGTAAATTTAATTATTATTCTGACCGGACTGCCGGCCGTCATATCGTTCATAGAGCTTTGCATCCTATTGGTTTTAGACAAGAGTTGCCGTGATGAATATAGAATAATACATTCGGACACTGTTGTGTAAGATGATCGCAAAAAATATAGAAAATAGTTAACTGAAGGGGTTGTTTACAAGCAAAGACATTTGTCGTAGAATTGCGTCAGTACTGTCGTTTCTTATCATGTCAGTAGCAGCAGTAATATTTCCGATAGGATTTCTGCTCTTCGGGTTTTTTGAAGACCTGCTGGGAGGAAATCATGATGCTGCGGTATTCCTCAAATCGTATTTTGACTTTATCGGCATATGGATTGGGTTTTTCCTGGTGGTCATCATAATCAGATTCAACAGGCCGATGCTGAATGCAGTGAAATACTGCAGCCCGCGTGTGCGGAGCGCAGACAGCGTCGGACGCAAGGGAAATCGCGCCTATAACAACATCAGAGGCTTGGTTTTCGGGCTCGCGCTGGGATTCGGGTGCAACGGGTTCTGTATCCTGATGTCCGTCCTGTTCGGGGATATCCACCTCGAGTACAGCGGATTTAAGCTTACTCCGTGTTCAGATTGGATGCCGCATCAGCAACGAATGGTCTGTTCTATAATGTCAACTTCGGTGTGGAGGGAAGCCTCGGCGCCGTACTGCTTTTCATCCTTGTGGGCATTGTGATCTTACTGAAAAACCGCAGCAAGGGTGAACATACAGATGTCTGGGCAAGAGCAGAGCAGGAAGCGATTGAGAAGGCTGCAGCAAACACGGCCGGGAACTGGACATCCGCAAAGAACCAGTAAACATTAAAGAGAAAGAAAGCCCTTGCATTGCAAGGGTTTTTTGTTACAGCCTGTTTTATGGAGTTGATTGTGGAGATGACGATTATTATAGTATAATTACTCCGATGAGGAACCTCATTGTGGCAGAGGGTACATGGAAAAAGTGAGATAATACAAGCAGGAAGTATGGACATCAATCGCGTCATCATTTTAATCATGGTTTGTTTCGTGCTGATCGGGGCGGCCGATAAGATCTTCGGCAACCGATTGCATCTTGGAAACAAGTTTGAGGACGGCATCATGGCTATGGGCACATTGGTTATTGCCACAGCAGGACTCCTCGTTTTAGCCCCCTTGGCAGGGAACATATTAAGACCGGTCATCACCCCGGTTTTTGCTGTCATTGGTGCAGACCCGGGTGTTTTCGGCGGCATGGTTCTGGACCTTGATACGGGCGGGGCAGCGCTTGTGCAGCAGATGGCTGTTACTCAGCAGGGTTATACGATCGGGATGATCACGGCTTCCATGCTTGGGGCCACGATTACCTTTAACATCCCCGTCGCGATGAGTCTGACGAAGAAAGAATACCAGAAGGCAGTTGCAAAAGGTATTCTCATCGGTATCATCACCATACCGCTGGGGGTTTTAGCGGGCAGTCTTTTTGAACGGGTCCCCTTCGGCGCTATTATGATCAATATCATACCGGTAGCTCTGCTTTCACTCATTATTATCATATGCCTTTGGAAGTGGGAGCAGACTATTGTTAAAGTCTTCATCGTCTTCGGCAAAATTATTCTCGGCATCAGCATTGCGGGGACCTGCGTAGGCGTGCTGTCGGAATTTGTTGGGTTTACCCCCTGGCAGGACATCATGCCGTTGAATGAAGTGTTCGCAATCATCGGAAACGTGGCTGTGATTCTTGCGGGAGCTTTTGTGCTGGTCGAAATCATTACACGGCTTCTGCGGGTCCCAATGCAAAGGGCCGGAGCGAAAATCGGTATCAATGAGGTCAGCGTCAGCGCGCTTCTTGTCACTCTGGCGAACGCCATTCCGATTTTCAGCATGATGAGTGAGATGAATCAGCGCGGACGAATTGCATCTGCGGCATTTTGTGTATCGGGGGCATTTGTGTTTGGCGATCATCTGGGTTTCATCGCCGGTTTTGCGCCGGATATGGTCGCGGCAATCGTGATTGCCAAACTCGTCGGAGGTATCAGCGCTGTTATTCTGGCACTCATTCTGACTTCAGATTGACAAGACAGCAAAAGGAAGTATATAATCCCGTCGTAGTATACGAAAGAATCCGTTTCGGGCGAGGTGTAAGTCCTCGTTTTTTTGGAGACAGATTCCCAACAATATTAATATGTAAAGGATTTTCTAAAAATGACAAATCAGACACCGGAACAAGATAAAGCACAGACACAGAACAAGCAAAAGATTACGACAGTCAGACTAGCGAAGATGGCGATGCTCATCGCGGTATCCATCGTACTGGTTGCCCTCATCCACTTCCCGATTTTTCCGGCTGTAGCGTTCCTGGAGTATGATCCGGCGGACATTCCGATCCTCATCGGAACATTCGCTTTCGGGCCGCTCGCAGGGGTCCTGCTCACCATTGTAACAGCAATCATACAGGGGACGACCGTGAGTGCGGCAAGCGGTGTATACGGGATTCTGATGCACATTATCGCGACCAGCGCTCTCGTTATAACGGCAGGTCTGATCTACAAATATAACAAGACCCGCAAGGGTGCGGTTATCGCAATAATCTGCGGCGTAATCGCAATGACTGTGGTCATGATCGGCGCCAATATGGTCATCACGCCGATCTTTATGGGCGTTCCTGCCGGTGTCGTATGGAGTCTGATGCCGTTCATTGCAGGATTCAACGCAATAAAGGCAGGCATTAACGGACTCGTTACATTCCTCGTATATAAGAGGATATCCGGATTCCTGCACAAGCAGTAAAACAGTGTCCACGCAAAGGAATCAATCACAATAATCCATGGAGGATGTGAT
>CACYBO010000160.1 GCA_902772685.1 uncultured Eubacteriales bacterium
GGGATTCCTGATTCTATGCATCTCGTTGCAAATGTATGTCTGAGCGCGTGCTGACCAAATTTCGGAAGACCTGCGCTGCTGCATAACCTTTGAAAGAAACTGTTTACCTGATTCGTTGAAATGACCGAATTTGTGTTGTGATCGTAAAAAAGAAGCCCGTCAGGATTAGCTTTATATCGTTTTAATGCCTCTATCAGAAACGGCTTAAGCTTGTTGCTGATTGGAACATCTCTGACACCCGCATATGTTTTGGTGCTATCCTTCAGAAAAACTCTGTGATTGATCCCATAGGAAATCGTCGATCTCACATGCACCACATTATTATCCAGATCTATATCTTTCGCACGTAGCGCATTGATTTCACCCATACGCATTCCACTATACAGTTCAATAAAAATCTGCAGATGATAATCGTTTCTTCCTGTATGAGTTTTCTTTTCTGTCAGCGCTTTGACCAGAATGTTCTGTTCTTCTATTGTCAGGCCACGAACTTTCCTGTCTGCCTTGCTGGAACGTGGCTTACGTATGTCTTTTGACTGCATGATGTCCTTATCTATAATTCCTTTATCATAGGCTATCGAGAAAGCCAGCTTAATTTGCTGAAATAGTTTCTCAATTACGCTATTCGAATATCGGGTAATTGATTTAAGATAAGACTCAATGTGCCTTTTCTGCAACGCATGTATCGGTATTCCTCCAAGCGGACCTCTTTCAATAATTTTCAGACTGTCAAGGTTTCGTCCATATCCGGCTTCACTGAGATAGTTCATCTCGTAATCTATCTGGTATCTGGCTTTCAGAATGTCTATTATTGTTGCTTCAGCATCAAAACCATCCCAGATTTTTTCCTTCCTGTTGATCCACTCAAATGCTTTTTCAAGGCATTCATGCTCACTGTCCGCTGTAATTGATTTTCTCTGGGGAACTCCAAACTCATCCTTATACGAAAAACGATACTCAACTTTTCCGTTTTCCCTGTATCTGAAAGATCCCCGACCTTTTTCATTTCTTCTGCTTTGCTTTTTCTTTGCCATTGTTCTTCCTTCCTATCTACTGCCAGTGCCGATCTCTATCCTTCTCATGTCTTCTCGAAAAATAATCAATCAGAGCATGAGCTTCTACGACCTTGGTCTTTCCAAAATCCGCGGCTGGAAACTTGGGATCATTAAACATCTTCTGAATAGTGTTCTCACTCCACCCAAGCATCTCCCGCAGTTCTTGAATCGTATAGAATCGAACCTCGCTTGAGATATATTGTTTATTTAATTCAATCTTGCTTTCCATATGGTTCCTCTCTATCCCGGGTTAACCCGATCATACCGTCTTGTTTTGTTTTTGTGTATTGTGTGACTGGCTGCTGTCGCGTACTTGACACCTGTTATTTCTTCATAAGCCCTGTTCTCTTTTTATATGACCTGTGGCCACTACCTTTCCGGCGGTTTTTATGTTTTCTTCTTTTTCTCCGGATGGAGTGCCTCATTGCCCGGTCGACTTCCTTATATAACTCATCGCTCAGCGTGCATCTGTAACTGAGAAGGTCTTCCGGAAGAAGTTCCGCTGTCTGTTCTGCCAGTACCATCGACTGTTTCGGCAGCCCTTTCAGCATCGGGAGCACAACATGTGTCGGCATCCCTGTGGCTTTCAGCTGGCTTGTCAGTAGCGCTACCCTGTATTTCGGCGAAGCCCTGTTCAGCCAATTTGCCGAAACGATGACCACGGGTCTATCCCCGGCTTGGATCGAGCCGCGACGCTGCGGGATTCTCGCGTAGTAGACGTCACCCTGGTGGACCTGTCTTGTCTCATCCATGTCAGCTCACTCCTACATTACCTTGCTGAGGATCTTTCGAATCGACCTGATCTCAATACGGATCTCTTTCAGTGACATCTCCATGACTCCTCTGACATCCGCCGAGCACATGCCCTCAAAGAAGATAAGCTCGATGATTCTGATCTGCACTTCTGTCAGTTCTTCAAGGCCTGCGTTCAGTCCCTCGTCTTCTGTTTTACCGATCCACGAGTGATTATTCTTTCTCTGATAAGTATCTCTGAGGCCTTCTGCTCTCAGGATCCTCTCTGCCATTTCCATCAGCTGATCATCATAGCTCAACATTCCGTCCATTCTTGTTCTCATAATCTCGTCCTCCTTGTGATCTGCTTCTGAATACACAGATTCCCGTCACCCTGTATCGTCTTAATATGGTGAAACGAATGTATAACCGGCGCTTCAGAGGCGCAAAGCATCTCTGCTGCGCCGGATTA
>CACYBO010000161.1 GCA_902772685.1 uncultured Eubacteriales bacterium
AGAAAGGAGATTGCAAAACTGTATTTCTTCTTGAATGACGCAGTGGAAACCGCAGAAACGGCCTCCCTGCTCTCACAGATGGAGCATCCTGAAGTCCTTGAGCGGATCATCGATTTATGGAATAAGTTCCTGCTCTATGCAGTAAAATGGATCGATATCTGCGTGAATATCTTCTACCTGAAGTATTCCATAAGAGTGTTGGTGCTTGCAATCACTCTTCCGATCGCGATCATCGTCTTTATCCTTGCCGGAGCAGTAAGAAGAAGGAGGAGAAAAAGAAAAAAATATTTAAACCAAATAAAATGACCGGCATGACGGCTTTCCGTCCGTCTGCAATGCCGGCCGTTGTACACACGAAGGCGAGGGGTAATCCCCTCGCCTTTTCTTATTCGTCCGCGCCGCGGATCGCGTCTGTTCGGAATGCTTTTACCGCTTCTTCCATGTCTTTCGGATCAATGTCCCCTATCTCTCCCAAGTATTTGTCATAATACTCTTCCATCCCGCCTGCAGGACGCCGCCTCCCGTAGTGTTTACCGGCTGGCATTGCGTTACGGCTGGCCATTATGATCGGAATAATAAACCCAAACGCAAACGCCCCCAAAAACACCCACAGATAAAGAAGCTGAAAAGACTGGATGAACCAGTAATAGAACCTGAGAATAAGAATATGAATGACATCAACGATGATCATCTGAACCTCCTTTCTCACCCGATCCGTTCAATATCGTAAAAGTCTTCTATGTCCATCATAAAGGCATCCTGTATTACTTCTACGGAAGCCGAATCTACAGCGACCGTCTTCATGGGGGACGTCTTCGATCCGGAAACATCATTTTTCAGCTTCTTGATGTTCTTTTGAATCTTCATGATCTCATTCCCTTCAGAATCGACTGCCCGGACCGTATATTTGCAATTATACGACTGCACTTTTGCCGTTACATGCTGGTATGTGGCATATCTCGTTATCGTATACATCCCTACACGAGACGGCGTCCATGTCGGGTTTTCAAAATTATCAAACCTGACTTCCGCTGAAGCTCCTGACTGGTCGGTGACAACAACGCTCTTCTTGATAAGAATGTCATACTCTTTTGTAGAGACATTTTTTTCCGAATCTGATACATCAAGATTGGCTGTGACAGTAATCTTTTCGTCCACGGATGTCTCTGCAGACATATAACTGTAGACCTTGTCCAATGTCTCCTCGATCATCTTCTCAAGTTCTTCCTCTGTGTATCCGCCAGCCGTCGTCTTTCCATTTCCGCCAGCGCCTCCGGCACCTGTGCTTCCGGTTCCTCCAGGTCCTCCTGTGAGAGCAGAGAATATGCCTGCTTTTGCCATCTCAGCCAGACGCTTACTGCCCTTCATCTTCCGCATGAACTCGTCTACGATCTTTTTCTGTTCACCCGTAAACTCACTCCTGCTGCCCGGATAACCGCCCATTACGAGATCGTAGATATCCTTCGTATCTTTTGCGTTCATCCACCGCTCGTATAATTCCTGCGTGTTTTTTTCGAACTCATCGATCGTATTGTCCGTAGGATCGTCATACAGGTGCGCCAGCTCTTCCTGCAGTCTCTTAAGGGCATCTTCCCGGGCTTTGTCTGCTATTGCCTGCGCTGTCGTGTCCGGCTCCGTCTCAGTCTCAGGCGGCGGGAGCGTTTCGGGCTCCGGCCGACCAGGAGGTGTACCGCCACCCCCATTACCATTGTTGTAAGGAGTCTGGGTCGGAGTTTTGGGAGTTTCCAGCTCAAACTCGCCTTCTTCCTCACCGGGGATCTCCTTGCCCGGAATATGCCTGTGAACTTTAATGCTTGCGTGTGCCCCGTCAAAGTCAAACGGAAGCTCCGATGTATCATAGGTCTCCGCCAGATCGCTGTTATCGCCAAGTTTGCAGACCTGCACATAAGGCTGGTTATAGATATCCTCCATTCCGCCGGTGAGCATATCTAAAAGACTGCTGCTATGGTTCCACGTCGACGGGTCTTTTTCATCGATCCCGTCATTGTTCAGCTCTTTTTCAGACAGATGATAGGCATGGTAAT
>CACYBO010000162.1 GCA_902772685.1 uncultured Eubacteriales bacterium
ACCTTGTCAGGTCCGGAAGGAAGCAGCAATAAGCGGAAAGTCTTATGTGCCGCAGATAAGCCTTCTCCAACGCCTGCGGGATCATCAAAGGGCAATTTGCCAGATAGGGAGTTTTTAATGTACAGAGCGCTTTACAGACAATACCGCCCGGAGACTTTTCATGAAGTTCTCGGGCAGGATCATATTGTAAGGATACTGAAGAATCAGATAGCGTCAGGAAGCACCAGCCACGCTTATCTTTTTTGCGGGACGAGGGGCACAGGCAAAACGACCACTGCGAGGCTTCTCGCAAAGGGGCTCAACTGTCTGTCTGACGGAGAACGTCCATGCGGCGAGTGCGCCAACTGCAAAGCCATAAAGGAAGGCAGTTTTCTCGATGTCATCGAAATAGACGCCGCATCGAACAACGGAGTCGACGACGTCAGGGAACTGCGGGAAAGCGTCAAGTATCCGCCTTCAACCGGACGCATGAAGGTCTACATCATCGATGAAGTGCACATGCTCTCCACAGAAGCGTTCAACGCGCTTCTTAAGACGCTGGAGGAACCGCCTGAATATGTAACATTCATTCTCGCGACGACGGAAGCGCACAAACTGCCGGCAACTGTCATGTCCAGATGCATGAGGCTGGATTTCAAGAGAGTTCCGGAAGCGGTGCTCATCAGCGGAATGGCTGATATCTGCGGACGGATCGGCATCGACGTGTCCGAGGATGCGCTGCGGATCATCGCCGCCAATGCGGACGGGTCCGTCAGAGACGGGCTCAGCATTCTGGATCAATGCATATCGGGCAGAGACAGACGTGTGGAAGCGGAAGACGTGCTGGAGTTTCTGGGGGCTTCCGGCGACGGCGATTTTATTGAGCTCACGGACATGGTCCGCAAAAAAAGGACGGAAGAAGCGATTCTGTTTCTGAACGGCATTCTTTCAGATGGAAAGGACGTACGCCAGTTCATGCGTGACTGGATCAATCACTACAGGAATCTGCTCATGGTCAAATTCATGAGGAATCCTGAAACAGTGGTCAATATGTCCGCAGAAAATATCGAGAGAATCAGAAGGCAGGCGTCAGTGCTTGATCTGGAGGATATCAACCGCGGTATTCTGGAACTGTCATCGATGGCAGACGAGGCCAGATGGTCAACGCAGCCGCGCATCCTTCTGGAACTCGCCATAGTAAGACTGTGCATGGCGGCGGGAGAGATCCGCGAGCTGACGGAAGTTGAATTCACCGAACCGGTGATTCCGGCACCGGCCGGGCAGAATGCTCCGGTTCAGGAGCGGGTTCCGGCGGCACCGACGGCTGCAGAGCCGGCCGCACCGGCAAAAGCGGCCGCCGATACGCCAGCCGCAGCTCCGGCAAGACCGAAGACCGCGCCGGAATCCGCAGGCGCATTTGATTGTGAGGATATATGGAACAAGGTGTTTGAAGACGGTGAAGGTGAGAAAGGAAGCATCTACATTATAAGAAACAGCGGACAGCTCACATCTATCGATGAAAACACATTCAATGTTACTGCGAACAATGAGTTCACCAGGGATCTGGTTGAAAAAAACAGGAAGCTCATCGAGCATCTTGTGGGCAAACACACAGGCGGACACAAAACCATGAAGGTGTCTTTAGCGGGGAATGGGAAAAAAGAAGTGCCGGCCGAAGAAATTGCAGCCGCCGCATCCGACATTCTTGGAATTAAAGTTGATGTGAAGTAACGACGGAATGGCTTAAAAGCCAGTGAGAAATATATAGAGACAAACAGGAGGAAATATGGGTAAAGGAATGAAGGCAGGCAAAAGGCCAAAACAGCCGAAGATGGGCAATGCGCAGCAGATGGCCCAGATGCAGGCTATGCAGAGAGAGATGGACAAGGTCCAGGAAGAAATCGAACAAATGGAGACAACAGCCACCTCCGGCGGCGGCGCTGTTACTGTGACAGTAACGGGCAAAAAAGAAATCAAGGATATTCAGATACAGCCGGAAGTCTGCGATCCGGATGATGTTGAGATGCTTCAGGACCTGGTCATGGCGGCGACGAATGAAGCGCTCCGCCAGATGGAAGAAATCTCTCAGAATGAAATGAACAAATTCACATCAGGACTTGGTATTCCGGGACTCTAAATCATGAAGTATTACGCGAAACCACTGAACAGATTGATCAATGAACTGGCGCGGCTTCCGGGAATCGGTGAGAGGACGGCCCAGAGACTGGCCCTGCATATTCTTTCCATGAGCGATGAGGAAGCCTTTGCACTGTCCGACTCCATCAGGGAAGCCAAGCAGACGATGAAGTACTGCTCTGTCTGCGGCAACCTGACGGACGAAGACCCATGTACGATTTGCTCTGACAAGGGGCGCGACAGCAGCACTATTTGTGTTGTTGAGAGTCCCAAGGATGTTCTTGCCATGGAGAAGATCCGTGAATACAGAGGATATTATCATGTGCTTCACGGGGTCATTTCGCCGATGGACCAGAAAGGACCTGAAGACATCAATCTCAAAAGTCTCATCACAAGACTTCAGGACACCAATGTGAAGGAACTGATTATCGCCACAAACCCTACGATAGAGGGAGAAGCGACAGCGGTGTACATCGCGCGGCTCATCAAACCGAGCGGCATAAAGGTTTCCAGGATAGCACACGGAATACCGGTCGGCGGAGACCTCGAATATGCGGATGAAGTGACTCTGCTGAAGGCGATTGAGGGGAGGAGAGAGTTATAATGGATGGGTTCATGCAGACTCTTGAAGAAATAGGCAGCAACCCTGTCGTCATGAAATGGGCGGGAGCCGTTGTTCTCGCTTTGCTTGGGCTCGCTTTTATGCGCGTTCGCAGGCATCCTATGAAGAGCGCGCTTGCTTTTGCAGGGGGAATACTGGGAGTCATCGTAGTGCTGAGCGCAATCAAGTATTTCCTTTTCTGACCTCAGTGTGTGTTTTTTGCAAAAGACAAAATAATCATTCAAAACAACACTTTAGTTCATTGACGTTCTTTACAATGGTGCTATAATAAAGTGTGTTTAAATTATAACTATTTATTATTTATCCGCTATTATTACAACAAGCTTTTAGGAGGAATCTTATGGACGAAGAAAAAAAGGCAGTAGCAACTGCTGAAGAAGGTTCACAGGATCTAAAGCGAGGCATCGCTGAATGGCAGGTAGCATTTATCGGCCTGGGCGGAGTTATCGGATCCTGCTACTTCCTGGGCGTTGGCTGGGACATCGAAGTAATGGGTCCTGGTGTATTCTGGGCGTTCCTGCTGGTAGGCGTCATCGTATTTGGACTGATGATTTCCTATGCGGAACTTCTGGTAAACCTGCCGCGTTCCGGATCATTCATTGCGTACACCAATGAATTCCTTGGACCAACAGTATCCACC
>CACYBO010000163.1 GCA_902772685.1 uncultured Eubacteriales bacterium
GATACAGCCGATATTCAACACAACGGTGGCGAAGTTTACGGGAAGTATGTGGTACGCCGCTCTGTGCAGTCTTTCTGTATCCATCTCCATTGTTCTATGTATTTGTTTTTTAAATGACCGGTTTGCAACTTTGCGCGGAGGAGGTGCGACGCAGATTCCGAAATACTACATTCTTGCAGGTATTTGCGGAATCATCATATTAGCGTTCACTGTCTTCTGCATCACGAAGATAGGACCTGTCATGACCGCATCGATCACAGTATCTGTGCAGATGATCGTAGCGACGCTGACAGCACACTACGGCTGGTTCGGTATCGACCATGAACCTATCAACTGGGTCAAAATTCTAGGCATCATGTTTCTGGTTGCCGGAGTCGTTTTAGTAAAAATTTCTATCAAAGGGGATTGAATCAATTGGCAGGCAATGATTTTTTGATGGAAAAGAGATTGTATGATCTGAATCCTGAATTGCATCGGCGGATGTCAAATTCACTTTTTGTCCTGTAGATAATACTGGATGATTATCTTATTTTGTTTCCTGAATTTACAGACCATACTGATACACATTCCGTCGCAGTCATCGATTACTGCAACAACCTGATGGGAGAGGAGATAATCAATCAGATCCATGCCGGAAATCATACGAAAGTTCCATAATGAATATTCCGCCTGTTTTATACGCAAATACGCCCAATTATTTGACATTCCATCTGAAGAACACACGTTCGCAATCATGCAGACAGCCAGAAGCCACCGAAAATCTGATCTGTTTGACGAACAGGCATTTCCGGCAGAGTATGTTCTGGCTGACGGGAATACAGTATGTCTGCCGTATATGGCTGCAATAATACGTCTAGGGGATGAGGTTAATGTTGCGAAGGACAGAAATTCCAGGATTCTGTTTGATCCGGAAAAGGCCAGTACGGAAAAACAGAGAATGGAAAATGCGAAACATGAAGCCATTAAAAAGATGACGATTTATGACGATAGAATAGAGTTGGATGTATCCACAGATGACGAAAGTATTTATTCAGCTGTTGCTGAACTGAAAGACAAGCAGCAGGATACGTTGGATTACTGCATCAGGGTGGTCGATGAACGAACGCCTTATGAAATCACTCAGAAAAAAGTGATTCTGAACACGGCAGAAGCAGAGTAGTGAAGCAAAGCAGAAGATTGACAACTCTGCCGATAATCATAATTTTGGGAAGAGATGGGGTGATTTGACCATATAACAAACGGGATTGGCGCCGAAACGTCAAACCCGTTCATATCAAGGGCTTCAGCCCTTTTTTTATTAATATCGCTGAAAAACCGAGGCTCTATTTTTCGATTTAAGCGATTTTTATTACCCCCTTTAATATATATGTCCTCTATTTTCAGGAGCTACAGATTCTCCGGAATGGTCAGTATCATTCCGGACTGGATTCTTCCATCCTGAAGATCATTTGCCTCACAAATTTCATATACGGCTTTTCTGATATCCTTACCATCACTTGTGAAGTGTTTCGCAATATCCCATACCGTATCTCCGGCGGATACTTCAACTGTAATCTGATCACCTGGATTCTCAAGTGCTGTCGATACATCATATCCCGTCAGATATTCTAATGTTCCTGCAGCTATCCCCAAAACTACAACAATGAATGCTATGAATCTGAACTTTGACTTGATTCTGTACTTCTTATTGCTCTTTCTCATTTGACAACTCTCCTTTCCTGCCCTTTTGAACGTTTGTTCGTTTTCTATAATATAGCAGAATGTATGTTCGTTGTCAACAAATTATTGCGAACAAATTTTCGTTCTTAATAATTATTTACAGATCAAGGAGTTTTGTGCTGATATTGTAGGCGGTATCAATGATTTTCTGACGGAATATGATGCCCAGAATCAGGAGACCAATTGCAACTCCTGCTATAATAGCAGCACTTGCATATCCCCCTGCCCCTACTCTCTGGCCGATTATGATACATCCGAGCATTCCCGGTATACGGCCAATCATAGATACAATCAGATAAGGTCTCAGTTTGATTTTAGACAGTCCGGCTGCATAACTGCAAAGATCCTTAGGGATTCCGGGTATCAGAAAGATTATAAAGGTGATAATCAATCCCTTAGGGCTGTTCATCAGATCAATCATCTCGGTGACCTTGCGTTCGCCGAAAAACATATGCACAGCGTCGCGCCCCAATAAACGGGCAATGTAATACGCCAGTGCTGATCCAATAGCTACACCTATTATTGAAAGAAGCGTACCAAGAAGGAATCCATACAGATATCCGCCGGCAAACTGGAGTGCCTGTCCCGGTATGACGCTGATTACAACCTGAAGAATCTGCGCTCCTACATAAACCAGCATGCTTTCCTTATGATAGGATTTGAGGGTGTTTTTCAGCTCTCGTATGTTCGTGAATGATTCTATCAGATCATGATGAAAAAAGTAGATATACAAAGGAATGCCTATGATGATCACAGCCAGAATCGCAAGTTTTATGACCGCAAGGATTACTTTGCGTTTTTCTTCTTTGTTGTTTCCGGATTCCTGCATACTAAAGGATATTGAGCGCATCCAGCGCTTTGATCACTCCGAATTTGGAGTGCTCATAGGTAAGTCCGCCTTGGAAATACACATTATAAGGTTCTCTCATCGGGGCATCTGCGGAGAGTTCAATAGATGAACCCTGCACAAAGGCTCCAGCAGCCATGATGACTGGGTCTTCATATCCGCCGGTAGGAATCGGTACAGGCGTTACGTTTGCATCGATCGGCGCAGCTTCCTGTACGCCTTTGCAGAATGCAGTTACTTTTTCGGCACTGCCAAGCCGGATTGCCTGTATGATATCGCTTCTCTGATCTGCCGGACCAGGACAGACATCATAACCGAGCTTCTCAAACACCTTGGCACAGAGGACAGCACCTTTTACCGCGCCATTTACTGTTTTCGGAGCGATGAAGAGACCCTGCAGCATCGTTCTTGTCTGACCGAATGTAAGACCGCATTCTCCGGCTGTTCCCGGTGTTGTCATGCGGTAGCTGACATTTTCTATCAGATCTTCTCTTCCGGCGATATATCCGCCTGTCAGCGCCAGACCGCCGCCCGGGTTCTTGATCAGGGAGCCTGCCATAATATCAGCGCCGACATCTGTAGGCTCTTTGACGTGCAGAAACTCACCATAGCAGTTGTCTACCATGCAGATGATATCAGATCTCAGTCCATGTACGAAAGAAGCCCATTTTTCAATCTGTTCGATTGTGATTGCTTTTCTCCATCCGTATCCTGTAGAGCGCTGCAGGCAGACCATACGCGTCTCAGGCTTTATGGCCTTTGCGAGCGCATCATAATCGATATCACCGTCAGGCGTGAGCTCTACCTGATCGTATGTGACGCCGAAATCCATCAGAGTGCCTTTGCCTTTACCCCTGATGCCGATTGTCTCCTCAAGAGTATCGTAAGGTCCTCCGGTGCTGTATATCATGTGGTCCCCGGGCCGTAAAACACCTGTCAGAGCGAGGCTGAGAGCATGTGTGCCATTTACTATGATCGGTCTGACAAGGGCAGCCTCAGCGTGAAATACATCTGCAAATAAGCGTTCCGTCGCTTCACGGCCCATATCATCATAGCCGTAGCCCGTATTCCATGCGAAGTGTCTGTCGCTGATGTTGTTTTTCTGGAAAGCTTCCAGCACTTTGTACTGGTTGTATGTCATAATATCGTCCAGTTCATCGAAGAGCGGACGGATTTCCTGCTCACAGACTTCGACCAGATCGAGAACTTTGTCTGATATGCCAAATTCACCATGTAACAGATTGTAAGTATTATTTTTCATTGTAGTCTCCTATAGCCCTGCTGGAAAATGAGCTGTGATCAAAGAACATCAGAACTGTGGCTTCTGGGCGCTCATTCTGAGGGTTCTTCTCTATGTAACGGTCTAATTCTTCCTGAACATTCTCCGGAATGCAGGTCAGCCGTTTGCTTTCCACTTTGCCGAGTTTCTTCTGCCATTTCAGAACCGGATAGCCGTCCGCGCCATAGTAACTCTGGGAGTCCTCCATATATGCGCTTCCCAGTTTGGAGGAGCCGTTTATGAGCGCAGCCTGAGCGATCTTCTGTGTGCCTTCCCCATAATTCTGCGGTTTACCTGCGTTGTCACTTCCGACACCTCTCAGGCCGGATGAACTCAGATAGAAATTATTCCTTATATACGGTTCTTCTTCAAGTTTTGATTCGTTCAGATAACAGCCTATGATTCCTCCGGATATGTCTGAATTATCGATCTGACCGGCGTTGTAACATTCAGCGATTATCACACCTTTCACGCCTGCGATTCCGACGATACCGCCGGCGAATCCGCGTATATTATCCGTATTGATGACGGAATTGTTTTTTACCGTGATCTGCCCGGTGTTGTAGCTGCTGATGATCTCGGAACCGCTCGCGTTCATATATCCGCAAATACCGCCTGTTCCTTCCGTACCGGAGATAATGCGGCCTGTATTGAAGGATCTGTCGATCAACGACTTCTGACTGACGGACCTGCCGCAAACACCGCCGGTTCCGTAAGTTGTGGCTCCGCGGACAGAAGAAATGACTTCGCCTCTGTTACCGCACCGCTGGACTGTTCCCCAGTTTTCACCGACCACACCGCCGACTTTCATCGTACCCTTTACGTTTCCGTAGTTCACACAGCGCGCGACAGTACCGCCGTCGTTATGACCGGTAATACCGCCGGTTTTGGCTTTTCCCGTCACTTCAGCGCATGAAGTGCAGTTCCATATCAGGGCGTTTTCCATCATGTATCCTGCAAAAGCACCGCAGACCGGGCCGCTTGACTTAACAGTTCCCTCGATTTCAAGGTTTTTAACGGTACCGTCAAGATATCCGAACAGACCCGCATACCCGCCGTTTTCGGACACATTGAGTCCTTTGATTTCATGGCCGTTTCCGTCAAATGTGCCGCGGAACGGGATCTCTTCACTGCGGCCTATAGGAGTGAAATTCTCCTGCAGTGTAATATCACGAGTCAGTTTTATTGTTTTTCCTTTGAAGTCTTCGTATTGATTCGCATTGAAGCCATCATAATGAGCCTCATTTACGAGTTTTACCAGGCCCTTAAGCTGAGAGGAATTGGATATAATATACTCATCAGCCATCTGGTGTTCCTCAAACCAGGATGTATCGAAGTTGTACTCTTCAAACTCCTCATACTCTTCATATTCTGAATCGCTGTATTCATCGTCATAATAATCCACAGCAAAAACAGGTGTGCAGCCGATAAACACAGCAATAGCGGAAAGCACGAATGCCCGCAAAACATCTATTCTCTTCACTGATTAATCTCTCTCCTTTCGTTCTAGCTCCCATTCCATGTCTTTTACCAAATCCCTTTTGACATTTTTCTTATGATTCGCATAAAGCTGCGTTGTCGTCACCTGTTCATGATCCAGCAGAGCCTGCACATCAAATATTGAATTTCCTCTTTCGATGAGGCTTGTAGCGGCCGTAGCCCTGAGTTTATGAGGACTGTAGCCTGCTTTTCTGCTCGTGGAAAGACCGATAGAAGTGTATTTCTTTACAAGATCCCGTATCGCACGTTCTGTCATACGCTTTCCCTGCAGCGACAGAAAGAGTGCGTCCTCATGACCGGAGACGATTCTTTCGTCATCAGCCCTTTCGTTATCCAGATAATCGGATATGACATCTGTAACGGATCTGTTCATAGGCATGATTACTTCTTTATCTCTCTTCCTGTATATTGTGAATTCTCCCCGGCTGAAGTTGAAGGAGGACACATTGAGCTGCTGGAGTTCAAAGAGCCTCAGACCATATGTTACAAAGAGAATGAGTATGGCTTTATCTCTTTTTTTGGTCTTCTCCCAGTACTGACGTTCTTTATCGGTCAGGTTTGCACCTGTACTGACAGCATCGAGCATAATCATGACCTCGTCATCCTGCAAAGCCTTGATTTCGCGTTCACTGGCCTTGGGAACGCGGATCGGATCAAATCCATCCGTTATGTTTTTTTCAACAATGCCGTCTCTGTACAATTGCTTGAACAGAACGGATACGGAAGATTTCTTCCGGGCGAGCGTCTTGTTCGTGTTCTCATACAGAATGATTTCGTCATCTTTCTCTACCCGGTAACTCCGGCTGTAATCAATAAACATGTTGACATCCACAGCCCTGATTTCATTGAATTCCCTGCTTGTGATGTCTTTTATTGTTTCAGCCTCCGTCAAATCTGTCTCATCGATGAGATACTGGCAGAAAAACCTGATATCCGTCAGATAAGCCAATCGGGTCATCGGAAGCACATTCCCCTTAAGATAAGCAAAAAAACCCCGCATGAACGATGGGAGTTCTTTCTGGATACTCTCGCACTTGGAAATAGTTTCATGTTCCTTGAGCACGATATTATCAGGTTTTTCGCTTCTGTTATGCAGCTTTAAAGCCTTTTTTCCAGCCACTCTGCCAATCCCCTTTTCGCTTCAATATCATTCAAGTATGCCGATAAATTGAATGGATACATTGTATCATATCTTCGGAACCATGTTAACTGTCTTTTCGCATAATGCCTTGTATTTTTTTTGATTCTTTCAACGGCTTCCTCCAACGATGTTTCACCGTTCAGATAATCGATGATTTCCTTATATCCGATTCCCTTCATGGATATGTCATCGGATGTCAGACCCATCCCGGTAAGAGAACGGACCTCATCGACAAGGCCCCGTTCTATCAGGATGTCAACTCTCTCATTTATTCTTCTGTATAGTTCATCTCTGTCCCTCGTAAGGCATACCATAAGGGGATTGTAGTCCTTGTTTTCGGAAATCCCGTCGTTGAATGGACGGAGTTCCCCCTCCCCCGCTTTTAAGCGTTCAATGGCTCTGATGATCTTTTTAGTATTATTAGGATGGATGCGTTCTGCAGCCGCAGGATCCAATTCTCTGAGTATTCCATGCAGTGCGTCCTGACCTTCTGATTCCGCAAGTTCATTCAGCTGATCACGAAGCGCATTGTCGCCGGAAACAAAGGAAAAATCCATTTCATACAGGATGGAATTCAGGTAAAGTCCTGTTCCCCCTGAAATTATCGGAAGTCTTCCTCTCGACATAATGTCATTGATCGCATCCCGGGCCAGTTTCTGATAACGGGCCACGGAAAAGTCTTCACGGGGATCAATAAAATCTATGAGATGATGAACTGCCTGTTCCCTCTCCTCCGGTGTCGGCTTAGCGCTTCCAATGTCCATATATTTATAGAGCTGCATGGAATCACAGGAAACGATTTCACCGTTGAATGCCTTTGCAGCTTCTATTGCGTATTCAGTTTTTCCCACCGCCGTTGGGCCGGCAATGACAAGAATCCGTTTATCTTCCATCGTATTTTACTGTAATCTACTGTATTCCTGCAGTCTACGCACGTTTGAACATGCGTTCCAACTCGTACAGGGTCATTTTGATGAATGTAGGTCTTCCGTGCGGGCAGGAGAACGGATTGCGGCAGGCTTTGAGCTGATCGATGAGAGCGTTAATTTCGGATTCATCGAGAACATCGCCCCCTTTTACAGCAGATTTGCAGGATCTGGTAATGATTTTATCCAGAATTCTGTAATTCGTCAGATCAGGTTTATCGCTCAATGCCCCGAACAGGTCATTCAGGAAAGCCTCTGCCTCCGACATTTCCATAAAAGCAGGTATTTCCCGCACGATATATGTGTTGTTGCCGAAGAAATCGATGTCATATCCCATAGAACGGACCTTGTCGATCCACTCCCCTTCTGTTGATGTGACATCAGAGGAGACAGCGAGTGAAATAGGAACAAGCAGCTGCTGGGAATACTTTTCCGCCGCGTTGTACTGATCCTTCAGCTTTTCATAGAAAACTCTCTCATGTGCTGCGTGCTGATCGATCATATAAAAACAGTCATCATCCTGAGCGAGGATATAAGTGTTAAAGACAGCTCCGATGATTCTTAAATCTTCAAAATCAAAGGGTTTATTGACTGCTTCAGGTACTGGATCCGGTGTTTCCTGCCGATGTGATTCAGTAAATTTGTCCTCTCTAATAGTAGACAATATAGATTTTATGTCAATTTTAGACTGTTCACTCGAGATTTCAGGTTTAACTGCTTTTTTCACTTCATAATGGAAACTATCTTCGTTCATCTGAGCAGATGAATCGTACTTCTGAACAGAAACAATTGGTACGGCCCGTTCACCCATCAAAGCTTCCCGTACAGCCTCTGTGACAAAGTCTTCCACCTCGCTGTTGTCGTCAAATCGGATCTGCTTTTTCGTCGGATGAATATTGACATCCAGTTTTTCCGGAGGCATTGCGAGGAATATAAAAGCAATCGGGAACCTTCCTTTGAACATTCTTTCGGCGTACGCACGATCCAGTGCCCTCTCGAGGACTGAACTCGCTATAATTCTGCCGTTGACACAGAATATCTGTCTGTTTCTGGAAGGAAGCGTCTTGTCCGGCGGTGAGACGTGCGCCTTAAGGGTGAACCCTCCCGCGCTCTTTTCGACCGGAATGAGCCCTTCTCCTATGTCTTTGCCGTAGATGTTGATGATATTCGCGAGTATATTGCCTTTGCCGGACGTGGTGAACACCCTGTTCTTTCCGTTTATCATGCTGAAGCGGACATCAGGGTACGAAAGCGCGATGCGTGAAACAAAATCTATGATTCTCCTCGCCTCGGCAGCATCGGATGCAAGGAATTTGTACCTTGCGGGTACATTGAAAAACAGATCCCGAACCGTGACAGTGGTCCCGTCAGGACAGCCGGTGGCGCTGTTTTCCAACACTTCTGAGCTCTCGACCACGACTCTGCGTCCTGATTTGGAATCCGCTGTTTTCGTAATCAGCTCCACTCTGGATACTGCGCATATGCTTGCCAGGGCCTCACCTCTGAAACCCAGTGTTTCAATACGGTCGAGATCATTCTCAGTCAGGATCTTGCTCGTCGCATGCCGCCTGAAGGCGATTTCCACATCTTCCGCCGTTATGCCGCTGCCGTTGTCTGTGACGCGTATATATGTCCTGCCGCCGTCTCTTATTTCAATGGTAACAGAAGAAGCGCCCGCATCGAGCGCGTTTTCCACGAGTTCTTTTACAATCGATACAGGTCTATCGATCACTTCGCCTGCGGCGATTTTGTCTGCTATGTTTTTATCTAATACCTTTATCATATCGTTAAACCATCAGATCATAGGTTTTTCTTGAGGTCTTCGAGGATCTTCAGCGCCTCCGACGGTGTCGTGTTCATAAGATCCAGTGCTTTGAGCCTAGCTTTAACCGGATCCGGCATCGTTTCAAAAAATGTCAGCTGCGTCTCTCCGGTGTTTTCCTTTACCACTTCTACATTTTCGGCCATATCGCCGCCGAGGCTGTCCAGATGGCCGCGCGCGCTTCTGAGAAGCTCATCGGGCACTCCTGCAAGCTGCGCAACATGGATGCCGTAACTCCTTGAAGCGGATCCTTCCACGATTTTGTGGAGGAATACAATATTGCCGTTATCCTCTAAGACGTCGACATTCAGGTTGCGGATTCCCTCAAGGGTGTGCTCCAACACTGTCATCTCATGATAATGTGTGGCAAACAGAGTCCGGATATGCCTTTTGCATATGTATTCAGCTGTCGCCCATGCGATGGACAGTCCGTCATAAGTGCTCGTTCCCCGGCCGATTTCATCGAGGATAACAAGACTTCTTGCAGTTGCAGAGTTCAGAATATACGCAAGTTCGCTCATCTCTACAAAGAAAGTGCTCTGCCCCTGCGCCAGGTTGTCCGATGCACCGATTCTTGTGAATATACGGTCGCAGATGCCGATATGGGCATGACTGGCAGGAACAAAACAGCCGGCCTGAGCCATCAGTACTATCAGCGCGGTTTGCCTCATATATGTGGATTTACCGGACATATTAGGTCCTGTTATGATCAGCAATCCGGAGCTGTCCCTGTCGAGATATGTGTCGTTGGAGACGAATACGCTGTCCCTGATCGTCTGTTCTATGACGGGATGGCGTCCGTGTTCAATAGATATTACATCACCGTCATCAATGAGCGGCTTAACGTAGTCGTTTTTTTCAGCCGCCTGTGCAAAGGCTGTCAGGACATCGAGCGCGGCTACTGATTTGGATGTGCTCTGTATTTCCGCAATATACTCCTTGAGCTTGCTGCGCATATCACAGAACAGCTCATATTCCAGTTTGTTGATTTCAGCCTCAGCATTCAGAACCAGTCTCTCTGTTTCTTTGAGCTGAGGGGTTATGAATCTCTCGCAGTTAACGAGAGTCTGTTTTCTTATGTAATCATCGGGGACAAGATCGTAGTTGGATTTTGTCACTTCGATGTAGTATCCGAATACCTTGTTGAATCCGACCTTGAGGTTCTTGATGCCGGTCCTCTCTTTTTCCGATGACTCGAGAGACGCGATCCAATGCTGTGCGTCGGCAATGGAGGCTTTGAGTTCATCCAGCTCCCGCGAATAGCCTGATTTGATCAGGCCGCCCTCTTTGATGGTGAAAGGTGGTTCGTCGACAATTCCCCTGTCGATCATGGAGCAGATATCTTCGAGCGGATATATTCCATCTCTCAGTTCTGTAATCAACTCGGATTCCAGTGAATCAAGATCCATCCTGAGTTCCGGCAGAACTCTGCAGGAGTCAGCGAGCGCCACGAGATCATGGCCGTTTGCCCTGCCGGTGGCAATTCGTCCGGCGAGTCGTTCGAAATCGTATACTTTCTTCAGGTTTTCTTTGATATTGTTTCTTATGAGAACATCGTCCAGAAGCGCTTCCACAGCATCCAGTCTCCGGTTTATCATACCGGAATGATTGAGCGGCTGCCGCAGCCAGTGCTTCATGGTCCTTGAGCCCATGGCAGTATGCGTTTTGTCCAGAACGCCGAGAAGC
>CACYBO010000164.1 GCA_902772685.1 uncultured Eubacteriales bacterium
AATCAGGAGTCCGTGGATTCTGATTTCCATACATTCCACTCCTTCAGGAACGTAATCAGACAGGGGAGCTGCCAGTTTGCACATATGATCTTCGAATATGAACTGGTATCCGCCTACTTTCCAATCTATGAAGCCTTCCTCGATGAGGCTCTCTTCGATGTCTTTGAAGGTCATGTTTACAGGAACATCCGCTTCATAGAATGTCCTGCGCAGAGGGTGTGAAAATCTGCATTTCTGTTTCATTGCGCCTGCCATTATTTCACACCTCCCTCTTTGATATGCCTGTATCCGACCATGAACACATCCTTATTGAGTTCAAGAGCTTTGCCGTGGAAGTTCTGCTCCAGGACCTTGAAGAAGTCATCCGGGCCGAGAGGCATCTCATCCAGTGCTGCAAGCGCTCCCATCATGAGGATATTTGCTACCTTGGCGTTTCCGGCTTCAACTGCCATTTCCGTGGCAGGAAGCGGATAACTTATACTGCTGCGGGCTTTGATCTCCGCGTCGATATCTTCAAGGGAAGGATATTCATCTTCGCCGATCAGCACGCCGAGCGGATATGCCGGACGCGTATCGTAGATCACCTTTGTCTCAGGATTGCCGTACACGCGCAAAATCCGAAGCGCTTCCACCGGTTCGAAGGCGACGACGACATCTGCTTTTCCATGAGGAATGAGTACGCCCCGCTCCACATCGTCTGATACTCTCAGGTGGCTCATAACGGAACCGCCTCTCTGGGATGCGCCGTAAGTCTCACCGACCGCGACCTTATATCCCATCTCAACCAGAGCCGAACCCATGAGACCTGAGGCAAGAATATTACCCTGTCCGCCGATTCCGCAGATTACTACATTGGTCATCATCACGCATCGCCTCCTTCCACTTTAATCGCGCCTGACGGGCAAATGCTTGCGCAGGCTCCGCAGCCGACGCAAACGACCTCATCGATTGCAGCGCAGTTCTTTTCGAAATCCCAGATATTGCCCGGGCATCCCCAGACTCTGCTGCAGTAACCATCGCATCCGCAGTTGGATCCTCTGCAGATGTCTGTATCAACCCAGACTTTCTTTTTCTCTCTCGTCTTCGCAGCCAGAGTAGCACACGGCTGTTCCAGAATGAGCACCTTCAGGCCCTTCATTCCGATCAGTTCGCAGATCAGATTCTTTGTATTCTCAACATCGAACGGATCCGCTCTCCAGACTCTGCATCCCAGCGATTCGCAGAGCGCCGTGATCGAAATCTTCTCTGTGTCGAATCCCATAGCCGTCTGCCCGGTACCTGGGTGCGGCTGGAACCCGGTCATCGCTGTTGCTGAATTGTCCAGCACGATGTGGAGGATATTCGCTTCGTTCATCTTGGCGTTGATCAGTCCCGGAACGACCGAGTGGAAGAATGTCGAGTCACCGCAAAGGCTGACGACCGGCTGATCGAATCCGTAATTGGTCAGCTGTCCGAGGCCTTCTGCCGCGCTGATTCCTGATCCCATACAGCTCATGAAATGATAGCCGTACTGACCGGCCCGCTGGCCTGCCATGGTGTAGCATCCGATATCACCCATGACGACGCCCTTGTGGCCTTCCTGCCGGAGTGCCTGCTTCAGAATGAAGAAGGACGCTCTGTGCGGACAGCCTGCACAGAAGGTCAGTTCTCTGGCAGGAATGTTCACGCCTTCCATGGCAGGACATCCTTCGCCGCAGCATTTCGGCTCTACGCCGAGATACTCCCTGACCGCCTTGAACACGACTTCCGGATTCAGTTCTCCAATCGGAGGAATCAGGTCTGCTCTTCCCTGGATTTCTACATTCAGCCTTGCCTTCCCGGCGATTGCGGAAATGTGCTCTTCCAGGAACGGATCTACTTCTTCAACGACCAGAACCTTTGATGCTTTTGACAGATGCTTCAGAATCAGTTTCTCCGGAAGCGGCCAAAGGCATCCCAGACTCAGTACACCGACTTCTCCGTCCGCGCCGTATTCCTCCAGCGCTTCCTGCACATACTTCATGCCTGTTCCGCCGGTGATGATGAGTTTGTCCGCGTCTTCTTTTCCCGTATAGTGGTTGAACGGGCTGACTTCAAATGCCTCTCTTGCTCTTTCCAGCTTTTCAAGAAGGAATCCGTGCAGCCAGTTGATGCCGACCATTCTGTCCCAAAGACCAATCGGTGTAAACGGTCTCTTCTCCGGAATTTCTCCCAGCGTAACGCTTCCCCTGCCGTGGCAGATCCTGGTGGTTACTCTGACGAGCACCATCTGTTCGAGTTCTTCTGAAAGCTCGAAAGCATACGGGATCATGTCCTTGGTCTCCTGCACGCTCGCCGGTTCCAGCATTGGGATGTTGGCTGAGACCGCCATGTGTCTTGAGTCAAATTCGTTAGTGCTTGAATGGGAGTCCGGATCGTCGGAGCTGACGATGACCAGCCCTCCTTTGACGCCGCCCAGCGCACCGCAGTGGATCGTGTCTCCATGGAACAGCAGTCCGTTCTGCTTGACAATACAGATGGCTCTGCCGTTCGCGAAGGACGCGCCCATGCATGACTGCAGCGCGGTGGTCTCATTGGTCGACCACTCTGCGCGGAAGCCCTGGTCTTCCGCAATGTGCCCCAGCATTCCAAGTACCTGGGACGATGGTGAGCCCGGATAGGACGATGCGAAATGTACTCCGCCTTCCAGCGCTCCCCGGACAATTGCTTCATTACCTTGCATAAGGTAAGTCTTGCCCGGTTCATTCTTTGTTGTCATCCATTCCACGTTTTTACCTTCACTTCCTTATATTAATATAATAATAATTACCGCATTTTAAAAACGACGCCGAGTTCTTCCGCCTTCGCACGGCAAGCCGACAGGGACTCTGACGATATGGCGGAGGTCACCACTGATGTGGCAACGTAGGGCACATACGCCCGGACGTCTTCGATGTATTTGATCACCGCATCATAAGAAGGCAGTCCAAACTTCGGGTGGCAGAGATCCAGATACTTCTGCGCATCCGCCTCGTTCATGCTTACCGAAACCGCATCGATCACACCTTTCAGATCGGGCGCGGTCGGTCTCCCCCAGATGAGGTCCGCCAGACCGTTGGTGTTGATTCTGATCTGTTTGCCGTACTTCGCCTTGATGTGACGCGCGAGCTCCAGCAGCTCCGGCAGTCTTTCCGTCGGTTCTCCGTAACCGCAGAAAACCACTTCATCGTATTTGTGCACATCCCATCGTTCCAGCTCCGCCTTGACCTCTTCGATCGTCGGGTCTTCCTTCAGAACCAGACTGTCCGCGTTGCCGAGAGCATCCGTGAAATTCCTGATGCAGAACTCGCACGCGTTGGGACATTTGTTTGTAAGGTTTATATATAAACCGCCAAAATAATCATAAACTACTGACATAACCAGCTGACTTAAATAAGCACTTTACCTCGTTAAATATTACGAATTCTATTTTAACACCAGCCTATGCTGTTCGCAATTATCAATCTTCTTAATTCAGTTCCTCCAGATACGTATCGATCTCTTTCTCTTTATCATAGAGCATAAGGTCTTTATTGTGTCTGAAGTACTCTTCACATCCGTACCGGGACAGGAACCGTATTCCGTGGTCGCTGACAGTCAGGTTGTTCGTAACGAGGAACAGTTCCTGTCCCTCGCCAAACGCCTCTTCGCAGAACCGGAACATATTCGAGAGTTCCTGCTTTACTGCGAGCGCATCGCTCTTTGATGATTTTACGATTCCGTCAAAATCTCTTTTGACCGCTGCAAAAGCAGTCTTTCCGTCTTCTTCTCCGGCAATCAGATTCATCTGTCTCGTCAGAGCTTCTATTTCGTCCGTTATGATGCCGCACTCATCCTGCGAAAGCGAACCTGCTTTCCTGCCTTTTGAAAGCTCTGATTCTTTGCCGGCAATCAGCTCTCCCATGACCTCTGCAGGATTCTCTTCCAGGGCTCTCTTTCTGAACACCTTCAAAGTCTGCAGCAGATTCTTTATCATCGTATCCCTGTCCGTGACCCGCTTCATCTCACGGGAGACCGCATCCGACAGCAGTCCTATGAAGGAAACCCTTTCATCAAAAGTTGCTGCTTTTGCCCTTGCCAGAATATCTTCAGAAATCCCGCCCCTCAGGATTTCCTCCACCTGATAGTCTGATTTGTACTTGTTGAAAAGATCGTAGTAAACAGAAAAACGCTTGGCGATCTTCGGGTCCTGCACATACTGCCGCACGAGTTTTTCGTCCACCACGATATCGTTATATTCATAAAGCAGAATCATCTGCGACAGATCGTCCCAGCCTCTGGCCGTGACGAAGGTCTTCCCGTCGACGGTGGATTCTATGCTGTAGAAATCTGACGGTCTGATTTCAAGATATGTCAGAACCGACGGATGCACCCCGGCCCCGATCGCATATTCCTTCCAGACTTCAAAATCCGGTTCGCAGTCAATCCGCTTCAGGCGGTCCCATGTGACGATATCAAACTCTCTCACCGACTGGTTGTATTCAGGAGGGTTTCCCGCCGTCACTACGATCCAGCCTTCCGGCACACTGTGACGCCCGAAGACCTTGTACTGCAGAAACTGCAGCATAATCGGAGTGAGTGTTTCGGACACACAGTTGATTTCATCGAGAAACAATATGCCCTCGGTAGTTCCGGTGCTCTCCATCAGTTCATACACCGAAGCAATGATCTCGCTCATCGTATATTCGGAAATATCAAATTCCTGACCCTGATACACCTTGTGCTCGATAAAGGGCAGCCCTAGCGCGGACTGTCTGGTATGGTGCGTCATGGAATAGGTCAGAAGCCCCACTCCCATCTCCGCAGCGATCTGTTCCATGATCGCCGTCTTGCCGATTCCCGGAGGCCCCATGAGAAATACAGGTCTCTGCTTGTGAACCGGAATCACATAGTTTCCGTGTTCATCTTTTGTGAAGTACGCTCTCATGGCATTTTTGATCTGAATTTTCGCGTCTTTAATGTTCATGTCTGCTTCTCCAAGTTATATCTCGTGACTTTGCAGTATTATTTTGATTGCCCAGGAAGGGACATTGTAATTGTTGTATTCATCGTCGATAAACACAAATGCAGCCTGATAGTCCGGCGGCTTCGAAGGGTACGTCCCATAGCCGTCCGTGAAATAAATCAGTCCCTTGAAATCCGTGAATTCCCCTTCGCTGTTCATTTTGTTCACATACTCGAATACAGGTCTGAAATCCGTGCCTCCGAATCCCTTGAGCACCATTTCCTTAAGGTATCTGTCCACCTCGAACTTCGAGGTCAGTTTGACGTGCTCATGGATCTCTGTGTCGCACTGTATAATATGCAAGTTGACCTTATGAAAGAAACTGTCCTCCTGCAGAAGTATATTATATGTCTTGTCGATGAACTTCTGAACCAGCTCGCCGGAGACGGAACCCGATGTGTCGATTGCGATGACAAAATCCCGTATCCTTCTGGACTCCTTGTACTCCAGCGGCTCGATCAGCGGCATATTTCGGTAGAGTTTCAGTCCGTACGTATAAAATATATAATCGAAGTCCTCATCACTCACCGTCATCTCTTCACCCATAACAGAGAACTTCTTCAAAAAAGCCGCGTAGTCGTATTTCTCCCGCGTAGACTCCCGCAGGTTCTGGAGCATATCCCCGGCGGTGTCCCCCTGACGCTTTGCAAAACTCTCCAGATCCATCAGCATCATTTCCGCGATGTCGCGCCACTTATCTTTTTTCTTCTGGATGCCGCCCTCTTCGCTTTCACCGGAACCAAAGGCAAGTTCTCCTTCGTCCGATTCCTCTTCGATATAGGCGTCGCCGGCGCTGTAGGTTGTAATAACAGATCTTGCTCTTCCATCCTTATACCAGGTTCTATGATCGTCGGCCGTGAAGGATTCCTCAAGCTCCTCGATCGTTTCTTCCGGCAGTTTTTCGGCAGTGAAGTACCGGTACAGTTTCTCGGCAGTAATCATGCCTGTTTTCGTCTTCAGATTCTCCAGCTGCCTTTTCCCTTTCGCGCAGGTCTCGTAACAGATGCCTCCCAGATTCATCCCGTCGATTACATTTTCGACAGCGACATCGCAGGCCAGATTCCAAAGTCTCACATCCAGAGGTTTTTCCTCCGGAATGTGGTGAAACACACAGTGGAATACCATGTGGAGGTAAAGACGGGGCATCCTGCTTTTGCCCGCCCTGTATCTGTCTATCACAAACTCCGGGTCGAACGAAATCTTCTCTTCGTCAACCGCGATGGTGCCGCGGTACTCCTGCAGCCCCAGACTGCATATCGCCATGTCCATGAAGCGAAGATGAAGAAGGAGCGTGCTGCGGGCAAGTTCAAGTATTTCACGGGCAATTACGCCGGCGCTTTTTTCTGTCGGTTTGCTGCTGTTCATCCTATAATTTTATCCACATCGCAGGGCGGATTCCGAATCCTTTCTGATCGTTAAAGCAACCATGCATATTGATCATTCCGTTCTTATAGACATACGCATTATAACACCCGCCCTTATATCCCGGCGTACGCAGCCGCCATGACACCGATTCAATATCACCGGCAAAACCTGCCTCTGCTGCCGCGTATGGCGCTGTGCTGGCCCTGCGCTCTTCATCGCTTGCAAAGTACTCTCTGGCCTCCTCTATGCTGAGCAGAAAAACACTGTCTTCCGTATCCGGACCGGCATCTGTGCCGAAGAGATCATTATCTTTGTTGCGTATCCTTCTGCAGGTGATTCTGCTCCGTTCTTCTTCTGTAAAAGCAGCCTTCAGGAAGTCCTCGTTGAGCCACTTCCTCAGGGAACAGTCCCTCCAGATCATCCTTCCCCAGCCGTCGTTAAAGAGCCTGAACGCGAGTACTTCCCGGGCGACGATCAGAGCACGGTCCTCGATAATATCCAGCACCTGCCAAATGATATCCCGCTTTTGTCCGGATGCATCGTACGCAAAACTGCCCAGGCTGAGCTCCTCCCCGACGGAATGTTTCTCCGCCGGCAGCGGGTCCCTGAGTTCGAATTCCAGGTCGATATGATCCGCCTCCGCCGCGTCTACAAATGCTTCTCCAAAAGTTCTGCTCTTGTACTCCACAAGCCAGGCGCGTATCTGCATGCAGTTTTCTTCGATCGCTCTTTGGATATAACCATCGATCACATCAAGATACGCATAGTCGCGTTTGATACTCTTGTCTATGCTTCTCTCTATGTAATCCCTGCGAACGGTCAGGTACCTCTGCATCCATCCCACCTTATCTTCCCAGAAGATCATCTCCTCGATGCTCCGTTTGTGGTGGATGATGTACTCCCTGATGTCCTCACCGCCGGATGCGTCCTGACTGCTGAGCCATTCTTCGACCGCAGGATCTGTATTGATCGTGCTTTTGTGAAATACAGGTCTGATGTTCTTCATGTTCCTCCGCCCGGAATGCTATCGGTTACTCTATGGAAATTACAGTATAATCCTTCGCCTCAACCGCGTTCTTCAGAACATCGTCCGCCACGTCAGCGCTCAGTGTTACAACAGCCTTATCCTGCTCGTGGCTTACATCGGCCGCTTCTACGCCGTCGATTGCCTCGAGGGCTTTTTTAACTGTCGCTTCGCAGTGCATGCACATCATGCCTTCAATGTTCATGGTCTTTTCCATTTCCTGTTCCTCCGTTTCTATTGTTTTTATCTTTCTTTTTTTATCTCTCTTCGTGCTGTGTACATCAAACAGATTGAGTCTGAGCGCATTCATGCACACGCAAAAGCTGGACAGACTCATCGCCGCCGCTCCGAGCATCGGATTCATCGTCCACCCGGTCAGGTGCACATACGCCCCCGCCGCTACCGGGATCAGCGCGACATTGTATATGAACGCCCAGAACAGATTCTCATGTATGTTCCTTAAGGTCGCCCGGCTCAGCCTGATTGCAGCCGGCACATCCAGCAGACTGCTGTTCATGAGCACTACATCGGCGGCATCGATTGCCACATCCGTTCCGGCCCCTATCGCGATACCAACATCCGCCCTGGTGAGCGCCGGCGCATCGTTAATGCCGTCGCCGACCATCGCGACCTTTCCTTTTTTCCTGAGTCTTCTGACCTCCCTGTCTTTGCCGTCAGGTTTTACTTCAGAAATGACCTCTTCCACGCCGGCCTGTCCGGCGATTGCGCGTGCCGTCCGTTCATTGTCGCCCGTCAGCATGACAACGCGAATGCCCATATTCTTAAGCTGGCGAATCGCTTCAGGACTATCCTCTTTGACTTCATCAGCGACCGCAATCACACCGAGCAGTCTCTCTTCTTCTGCGAAGTACAAACAGGTTTTTCCTTCTTCCGCAAGCGTTTCAGCCGCACGTCTAAACGCATCATCCACTGCCGCCGTTTTACGAACAAAATCCAGGCTGCCTCCGGTCAGTTTCCTCCCGCCGAGTCTTCCGGTCAGTCCATTTCCCGGCGCCGCTTCAAACCCGGTTATTTCCTCCGGTCGCATTGTCTTTGCCTCTGCCGCGCCCGTAATCGCTTTTGCCAGAGGATGTTCACTCCTGTTTTCCAGTGCAAAGGCTACAGCCAGCAGCTGGTCCTCTGATACGCCTTCCGCCGGCAGCAGATCTGTAACCACAGGCTGCCCTTCGGTGATGGTTCCGGTCTTGTCCAGAACAACGGTGTCGATCCTGCCCGTTTCCTCCTGCGCCTGTGCGGTTTTGAAGAGGATTCCGTTTTTTGCGCCGAGCCCGTTTCCCACCATGATTGCAACAGGCGTCGCCAGCCCTAAAGCGCACGGACAGCTGATGACCAGAACGGATATTCCGCGGGCAAGGGCATAGCCGATTTCCTGCCCCGCTATGATCCAGATGATAACCACAATTGCCGCTATGATCAGCACTGTCGGAACGAATACACCTGAGACCTTATCTGCGATCCGCGCGATCGGCGCCTTCGTCGCCGCGGCGTCGCTGACCATTCTGATAATCTGTGATAAGGTTGTATCCTTCCCCACTCTTGTTGCTTTTGCCCTGATGTATCCTGCCTGATTCAGAGTTGCTGCGGAAATCTGATTCCCTTCGGCTTTATCGACCGGGATGCTCTCGCCTGTCAGCGCCGCTTCGTTCACCGCGGTGCTTCCTTCGATTATGACTCCGTCTACCGGTATGTTCTCTCCGGGTCTGACGGCAAAAATATCGCCGGTCCGGACGTCTTCAACCGGCACGATTCTCTCCTCACCGTCCACGATGATCGTCACCTCTTTTGGCGACAACTTCATCAGACTTTTGAGCGCGTCGGTCGTCCTGCCCTTTGACATGGCCTCGAGCAGCTTGCCGACGGTGATGAGCGTTACGATCATTGCCGCTGTCTCAAAGTATAAGCCGTGACCTGATGCGGCCGCAGTATCCATATTACCATCCGTCAGGTCCTTTGTCATTTTAAATAACAAAAGCATGCTCCAGACAAATGAAACCGACGATCCCATGGCGACCAAAGTGTCCATGTTCGGCGCACCGTGGATCAGTGATCTGAAGCCGCTCGTGAAGAACTGCCTGTTGATCAGCATGATGATGAATGCCAGCACCATCTCAACCATTCCGACTGCGATCGGATTCCCCTCAAAGAATCCGGGCAGCGGGAGCCCAAGCATACTGTGGCCCATCGAAAAGTACATGAGCACAATAAGAACCGCCGCCGAAGAGAGCAGTCTCTTCTTAAGGACCGGCGTTTCAGTATCACGCAGCGCTTCTTCTTCGGCTGCGGATGCGCCCTTCAAGCTTGCTCCGTAGCCAGCCTTTTTCACTGCGTTTATGATCTCATCTGAAGAAGCCGTACCTTCGACTCCCATAGAGTTTGTCAGCAGACTTACCGCGCAGCTTTTGACGCCCGGCACATTGGATACTGCCTTCTCCACCCGCGCCTGACATGCTGCACAGCTCATTCCTGTCACTAAATACTGTTCCATTCTTTTATCTGTTTCCGCCTTATTTCATGAGCTTCTGCAGAACGCCGAGAAGCTCATCCACCGTCTCATCATTTCCTGCTCTGACGTCATCGATCACACAGCTTTTGATGTGATTCGACATGAGCACACGGTTAAAGCTGGACAGCGCCGCACTTGCCGCCGCACTCTGATTGAGTATGTCCGGGCAATACGCGTCCTCTTCCACCATCCTCTTAAGTCCCCTGATCTGACCTTCGATTCTGCTCAGCCTGTTCATGAGATCTTTGTACTCTTCCGGCGATCTGTCTTTCGTTCTTTCGCAGCTGCAATTGTCTTTCATAACGATATCCTCCCGCCCGCATATTATATACCCATAGGGGGTATCTGTAAAGTCTTAAAACGCCCGCATCAAGCAGTTGATGCGGACGCTTTAACTCATTCATTATTCGTTATGACCCTTAGTCTGGAAAAACTCGATTGCCTTTTTCCCCGTGACATACTCAATATCCATAATGATCACGGCGGTATGCGCGAGTTTCTTATCGATTACCCCTTTTAAGTGTTCTGTTCTGTGCGGTGAGTACTTTTTGCCAAGTGAAGAAAGAATGCATATCTTCTCTTCATCCTTTTCAGCAAGTCTCACTTTGCCAAAGGCGATAACACTCCTATACTTGGTAGAAGTCCTGTCAGGAAGAACGGTGTCTTCCGCAATGACTGTGAACGAA
>CACYBO010000165.1 GCA_902772685.1 uncultured Eubacteriales bacterium
GAAGAAAAAGGAAGCAGAAGCGCTCATCGCCTATGAGAACGCAAACAGAGAGCATCAGGAAAATCTTGCTGCTTTTGCAAGAGGCGCCGCCGGTAGACTGGCTGCGGATTTGAAGGACGGAGAGGCTTGTCCTGTGTGCGGAAGCACCCATCATCCGAATCCTGCGAAGGCCGGGATGGATACGGTCAGCAGCGAGCAGTTGGACGAGATGCGTGAGGCGGCGGAAGAGAAGCGTGAAAAATGGGAGAAATCCCGCACGGATACGCAGGAAACGCAGAATGCAGCCGCGGAAGCCAGGGAAGCCGCAGCAGAACAGGAAAAAACGAAAGCTGCGGCGGAGAAAGCTCTGGAGACAAGCAGAGCAGGCATGATCGAAGGGATCAGCAATCTGAAGGAACTGGAAGAACGTATCAGGAAACTGCAGGACGATACGGCAGCCTATGACAGTAAATTGGCGGAGCTTACTGAAATAGAGTCCAACTCCAGAATCAGCCTTGCGGAAGCGAAGACTGCGCGGGAGACAGCTGAGAAAGAGGCTTCTAAAGCTGCGGAAGAACTGGAGACAGTCCGTATGAGCCTCCGGGAATCGGGAAAAGAAGAACCGGATACGGACAAAATTGAAGCAGACCTCAAGGCAATCGACGGAAAGACGGCGGACTTCCGGCGGCTGCAGGGGAGTCTGCAGTCGGAAATCAGGAGACTGTCCGGAATGCACAGCGAGCTGACGGAGGACTGGAATCAATATGCTGAACAGATTTCCGACGCTGAAGATGCGCTGGCCTTCGCCAGACAGCTGCGCGGAGACACCAGTATCGGCCTGAAGAGGTATGTGCTTGGGATTATGTTTGATCAAGTGGTATACGCAGCCAATGAAATGCTGACGAAAGTCCACGGAGGAAGGTATTCCCTTGTACGTACGGAAGAGAGTATGACAGGTTCCAGAAAGAAGGGGCTTGAACTGGCCGTATCTGACAGTTTCAGCGATTCAGGAGGACTCAGGTCGGCGGCGTCTCTTTCCGGAGGTGAGAAGTTCCTGGTTTCTCTGGCTCTTTCTATTGGCATGTCAACCATCGCCAGGACTGACGGGATCAACATTGATGCCATGTTTATCGATGAGGGCTTCGGGTCCCTCGATGAGAGTTCAATAGGGGACGCACTGGAGATTCTGGAAAGTATACGTGCCGGTGACAGCAGCTTCATCGGAATCATCTCCCATGTTCAGATTCTGAGAGACAATATTCCTTCTAAACTGATTGTGAACAAAAGCAGGAAGACAAGCACGATCGAGTACACCATGGGGTAAAAAAGTCACAGAATTGAGAAAAGGGCACACATGCACCAAATCATGTGTGCCTTAATATTTATATATACAAATTCTAGTGGTGTTGTGATATAATTCACTATGTATAGGAATGATATCAAACCAATCAACAGGAGAAGATTATGACATACACACAGGCCGCTATACTCGGTATCGTACAGGGACTGGCAGAATTTCTGCCGATCAGCAGCAGCGGGCATCTGGCACTGCTTCAGTACTTTTTTGGCGTTGAATCGGACAGCGTGTTGCTGTTCACCGTCATGATGCATGTGGGTACACTTGTTTCGGTGTTCATCATATACTGGAAGGATATCGTCGAGCTAATTATGGAACTGTGCTATACCATAAAAGATCTGTGTACGGGAAAAGGACTCAGAATCAACTCCAGCCCTACGCGGCGCATGGGATTCATGATTATCGTTGCGACGATACCGACAGCTCTCATCGGACTGCTGTTTGAAGATTTCTTCGAGAGTCTTTATGCATCTATCATTTCAATCGCTATCGGTCTTCTGTTTACAGGAACGATTCTGCTCGTTGCGGAGAAGATGGGTAAGAGCGATAAGGGTCCGATGGAGATGAAATGGAGACATGCTGTCTTCATTGGATGTATGCAGGGAATCGCAATCTGTCCGGGAGTATCAAGGTCCGGGTCGACACTCTTTGGAGGTCTGATTGCCGGTCTGGAAAGAAACTTCGCAGTTAAGTTTGCGTTTCTCATTTCGATTCCGTCGATTCTCGGCTCAGTCATCCTCGAGGTGCCTGATGCCTTTGCAGAAGGGACAGATGCTTCGATGATCGGTCCGATCATCGTCGGCGTCGTGCTTTCCGCGTTATCGGGCATTTTCGCCATAAAGGCGATGATCAAGGTCGTTTCGAACAAGAGGCTGGTCGGTTTCACAATCTATGTATGGCTTGTCGCAGTGGCCGTATTAGGATATTCATTATTAGCTGCGTAAGCAAGAGGTAACAATGGCAGAAAAGAAAAGGGGACCGGGTAGACCCCCGGGAAGCAAAAACAAAAAAACATCGGGCAGTTCATCAAGACGAAAGACCGAAGCGTCTCCTGAGGTGCAGAAAGCAGTACAGAAGATGGAAATGAGGCTCGAAGCCAAGGCGCAGCTGAAAGACGAGATACTTGGGATTATTCTCGTCGCTCTTGGCGTGTTTCTCATCGTTGCACTTCAGACCCACGCCGCGGGAATGGCAGGTGACGCAATCAGCAAAGGCCTTAAAGGCATGTTCGGGTTTGTGGCGTTTTTCCTGCCGTACTATTTTATCGTCTACGGCGTACTGCTGTTCCTGAAAAAGACCATTCATATCGGAATCCGGTCGATTATATATCTTGTGATCATCTACCTCGCGATAGATCTGGTCAATGCGGCCAGATTCATGGATGATATTGCTGCCGGCGGTTCATGGGGAGGATTCTCCAAATGCTTCAATGACGGCGCTGCGCTGAATGGCGGCGGTGTCTTCGGTATGGGCGTCGGCGGATTGATTACGAGTTTCATGGGTGTTGCAGGTCTGTATATTTTTGCATTCGTTGTAATCTTCATCTTTCTGCTTCTGCTCATCAACACACCGATTTCAAGGTTTTTCGAAGATATCAAAGCGCACAGGACGAGACGCCTTCTGGAGAGGGAGGAAAAAGCAAAAGAACGTGAACGTCTGAAGGCTGAGGAACAGGATGCACTGGAGATGGCTGCAGGTAAGCCTATGAGTTCCGGCATGACCGATGGACAGAGAAAGATAATGGGCTATATGTCAGAGGATCCTTCTGGCAAACCTGTAGAAAAGCGTAGAGCAGGAAGCAGACCGAAGAGGAGTTCAGGAATCGAAGATTTTGTTTCAGGCCCTGAGATCATCGGCGCGGGCACGGATGACACACCGTCACAGACTGATTTGAACCATGAGCCGCAGAAGAAGATGACGAAGTCCGAGGCTGCGCAGAGCAAACTGGAGGACAGTGATTTTCTCCCGTCGGATAATTATGCGAACTACGAATTTCCGCCTATCGATCTGCTCAGGAAACCGGGCAGGGCAAAAGCTTTATCCAGCGAGGGGGAACTCAGATACAGGGCGCAGCTGCTTGAGGATACACTGGACAGTTTCGGGATCGCTACAACGGTGACCAATGTGATTCAGGGTCCTACGGTTACACGATACGAAGTGCATCCGAACAGCGGCGTCAAAGTATCCAGAATCAAGAATCTTTCTGATGATATCGCGCTCAATATGAAGGCGAAGAGCATCAGGATAGAGGCGCCTATTCCCGGTAAAGACGCTGTCGGAATTGAAATAGAGAATGAGAAATCAAACGCTGTCACCATACGTGAAGTCATAGAATCAGACGAGTTCAGGAATGCGAAGTCCAAGATTTCATTTGCCGTCGGCAGAGATATAGGCGGCAAGTCCATCGTTGCGGATCTTGACAGTATGCCGCACTTACTGATCGCCGGAGCAACAGGTTCCGGTAAGTCAGTATGTATCAACAGCATCATCGCCAGCATACTCTACAAGGCCCGTCCCGATGAAGTCAAGCTGGTGCTCATTGACCCTAAGATCGTTGAACTGTCCAGTTATAATGGGATTCCGCATCTTCTGATACCGGTCGTTACGGACGCTTCCAAGGCAGCTGCCGCTCTCAACTGGGCCGTTGCCGAAATGGATGAGCGTTATAAGAGGTTTGCTGAGAATGGAGTCAGAGACTTCAACGGATTCAACAGACTCAAGTCAAAACAGAAGAACAGTGTGAGAAACGGCGAGGTGGATGGACCGATGCCGCGGGTGGTCATCGTAATCGACGAATTGGCTGACCTCATGATGGTAGCATCCTCCCAGGTCGAGCAGTCCATCTGCAGAATCGCGCAGAAGGCCAGAGCGGCAGGCATGCATCTCATTGTAGCGACCCAGAGACCGTCAGTTAACGTTATAACCGGTCTGATCAAGGCCAATATACCGTCCAGAATTGCCTTTGCAGTAACGTCTCAGGTCGATTCCAGGACGATACTTGACGGAGTCGGTGCTGAGAAGCTTGTAGGAAAGGGGGATATGCTCTTTGCTCCGCTCGGCAGCACTAAACCGACCAGAATCCAGGGAACATTCATCTCTGATGAGGAGGTCAAAAAACTCATACAGTTTGTACAGCAGCAGGGAGAAGCCGATGAGGCAGCTGAAGCAGATGTGCTCGATACCATAGAAAAGGTGAATACGCCGGATGCTGAAAAAGGCAACAAAGACTATGAGGATGAATTGCTTCCTGAAGCCATAGAACTTGTGGTGGATCAGGGCAATGCCTCTGTATCAATGCTTCAGAGGAGATTCAGAATCGGATACAACAGAGCTGCCCGCATCATCGATATGATGGAAGACAGGCAGATCGTTGGCCCGCCTGACGGGAGCAGACCCCGCGATGTACTCATTTCAAAGGAGGATCTGGAGAACCTGAAGAATTCGACTTCAGACATGTAGCAGGATGAGATACAGAAAGTTATATATAGAAACACTCGGATGCCCTAAGAATTTCAATGATTCTGAGGGCATCGGGGGCATATGGGAAAAAGCCGGAGGGGAGATCGTTTCGGATCCCGGGGAAGCTGATGCGGTGCTCGTCAACACCTGCGGATTTATCAATGACGCCAAGGTGGAATCCATCGACGCCATTTTTGATATGACCAGGCTGCCCAACAAACCTAAGCTCATAGTAAGCGGCTGCCTCACGCAGCGCTACGGGCAGCAGCTCGCGGAAGAGATTCCGGAAATCGATTATATCCTCGGCGTAAACGATTACGAAAGCCTGCCTCAGATTTTTGAGCGCTCCCAGAGAATATACAGGAGCGGCGCACCGGAATGCTTCAATGAATTCAGCAGCAGAAGGCTGGATGATACGCATTATTCGGCGACCCTGCGGATCGCTGAGGGGTGCAACAATTGCTGCGCATACTGCGTGATTCCGCAGATCAGGGGACCTTACAGAAGCAGACCGATGGAGAAAGTTCTTGAGGAAGCAGAAGAACTCGCAAAGGCAGGCGTGCGGGAACTGATTCTCATCGCCCAGGATCTGACGGAGTACGGACGCGATCTTTACGGGAAACTCTGTCTGCCGGAACTGCTCAGAAAACTCTGCCGGATAGGCGGCGGTGACCTGAACAGCGGCTTCCGCTGGATCAGACTGATGTACTGCTATGAAGATAAGATCACGGATGAGCTGATCGATGTCATGGCGTCCGAAGAGCGCATCTGCAGCTATATCGATATTCCGCTCCAGCATATTTCCGACAATGTTCTGAAGCGCATGGGAAGGAGATCAACATCAGAGTCAATCAAAGACACGATCCAACGTTTGCGCAGGGCAGTACCGGATATCCATATCCGTACGACATTTATTACCGGTTTTCCGGGCGAAACAGAAGAAGATTTCGAAGAACTGGCTGATTTTGCAGAAGAAACCCGATTTGAAAGGCTCGGCGTTTTCGCCTATTCACAGGAAGAGGGTACGCCGGCAGGAGAAATGGAAGACCAGATAGAAGAGGATGTCAAACGGATGCGGGCTGACAGTATCATGCGTCTTCAGCTTGATATTTCACGTGCGCATAACGAAGAAATGGTTGGACGTATCCTCAATGTCCTCGTTGAAGGAATCGATGAGGAAAACGATGACTATATCACTTATGCCGGGCGAAGTGAATACGACGCCCCTGAGATAGACGGAAGCGTCATTTTCCGGGTTCCGGCTTCAGAGAACAGACTGGAACCGGGGGATTTCATCTCTGTACTTATAGAAGATGCTTTTGATTATGATCTTACAGGAACCGCTGTAAGGGAGATAGAGTAGAAAAGTTGAGAAAGGCCGAAACAATGGAAAACAAAGAATTCAAGTACAAGAATCTGCCGAATCATCTCACGATAGCAAGGGTATGCGCGATACCGTTGTTTATCATCCTGCTGATGATGGGCTTCAGAGTAACAGCAACAATCGTATTTCTGCTTGCGGCGTTTACGGATATGCTGGATGGAAAGATAGCCAGAAGATACAATCTGGTCACTAATTTCGGCAAGCTGATGGACCCGCTGGCAGACAAGCTCCTGACTATGTCGGCTTTTGTCTGCATGGTGGAACTGGGGGATATACCCGCATGGATGGTCATTGTCATCCTGGGACGTGAGTTTATTATTACAGGTATGCGTCAGGTTGCTGCAGCAGAGGGTATCGTTATTGCAGCGGGCTGGTCAGGCAAAATCAAGACTGTATGTCAGATGGTGGCAATTCCGCTCATCATGCTGAACAACTGGCCGTTCAGCCTGCTTCCGTTCCCATGTCCGATGGATCAGATCATGCTGTGGGCAGCTTTGGTCATGACCATCTGGTCCGGCGCGGAATACATCATAAAGAACAAAGAAGTCTTTTCTATGAAGAATAAAAGCTGATTTTCTGTTCAGCATCAGAGGTTTTGCATCTATGAAGGCAGCAATACTGACTGTCGGAACCGAAATACTGTTCGGGGAGATAACGAATACAAATACAGTCTACCTGTCGCGCAGACTGAATGATATAGGTATCGATGTAATGTATCACTACACCGTCGGCGACAATCCGGGCAGACTCGCCGAGATCATCGAGACATCCCTGAGGGACTGCGATATCGTGATTACTACAGGCGGACTGGGACCCACACAGGACGATATGACAAAGGAAATCGCCTGTCAGGTGATGGGGGATCATCTTGTGATGCATGATGATATCCTTGAGTTTATCAGAAACAGGATGCTGTCCTATAAGACGGTAATGACTGAAAACAACGTCAAACAGGCACTCCTTCCATCGAGATGCCGCGTCTTTTATAATGACGCCGGAACGGCACCGGGATTTGCCCTCGACAGGCTCCGGAAGGGCGATAATCAGTCAGCGGAGCGGAGGCAATGGATTGCCTGCCTCCCAGGACCCCCGAAAGAGATGACCAGAATGTTCGAGCGCTCCGTAATGCCATGGCTGGAGGAACTCACAGAAGGATGTCTCGTATACAGAGAAATCAGAACGTTCGGCATAGGCGAATCGGATCTCGAGACAAAACTTCTGCCTGTTATCGACGGTCAGACAGACCCTACGGTTGCGACGTACGCCAAAAACGGCGAGTGTTCTGTAAGGGTCGCATCCAAGCGGAATACGAGGGAAGAAGCTGAAAAAGCGGTCCTCGGGATGATTGAAAAAATCAATGGATTCGTCGGTGAGTACATCTACAGCACGGAAGGTGAGGAATATCCTTTCGTTGTCGGTAATATGCTTATGTCAAGGGGATTGACACTGTCAGCAGCTGAGTCCTGTACAGGAGGTATGTTTGGCGCTGCGTTGACAGATATTGCCGGAATATCCGCTGTATTTGACAGGAGCCTTGTAACATACAGCAATCAGGCCAAGATGGATGAGCTGGGGGTAAAACCTGAGACCCTTGAAGAATATGGAGCTGTCAGTGAACAGACCGCATTGGAAATGGCGGAAGGCGTAAGGCGCAAAGCCGGAACAGATATTGGGATTTCCGTTACAGGAATTGCAGGACCTGACGGAGGGACCGAAGAGAAACACGTAGGTCTGGTGTATATCGGTCTTTCCTGTTCGGACCGGTGCGGAGGGAAGACGATCTGCAGGAAAATCGACCGCAGATTGAAGGACAGACAGAGAAACAGAAGGCATGCTGTGCTGAGTATGTTTGATATGATCTACAGGAACGTGTGACTTCCGATTCTGTATTTTGAGAAGTTTAGTTGACAAATCTGTGTGAACGTGGTTAAATTACAATAAATGGAAATAATGGCAATATGTTGCTGAACAAATGTTCCAATTTAGTATTGACATTGTTTCTGTTAAAGGGTATTATAATTAAAGAACAGATGTTCACGGATTAATGGAGGTAATCATGGCAACTAAAAACGACAATATGTACAACGAAGGATTCGCGAGTAACGAAGAACGTGAGAAGGCGTTGGCAAGCGCTATGGCGCAGATCCAGAAGCAGTTCGGCAAAGGCGCTGTTATGAAACTGGGTGATGACAATGCCAGACTCAATATTGAAGCGATATCCACCGGCTCTATCAGCCTTGACATGGCGACAGGAATCGGTGGCGTGCCACGCGGCCGAATCGTTGAGATATACGGACCGGAATCATCTGGTAAGACAACACTGACACTGCACATTATAGCAGAAGCGCAGAAGAACGGTGGCAAAGCCGCATTCATAGATGCAGAACACGCTCTCGACCCGGAATATGCGCGCAACATGGGTGTTGATGTTGATGAACTCCTGGTCGCACAGCCGGATTATGGTGAGCAGGCGCTGGAAATCGCAGAGACTCTGGTCAGGAGCGGCGCTCTCGATGTTGTCGTCGTCGACTCTGTTGCAGCACTCGTTCCGAAACATGAAATCGATGGCGCGATGGGTGACGCAGCGGTGGGACTGCAGGCCAGACTCATGTCTCAGGCTCTCAGAAAGCTCGCCGGAGTAATCAATAAGACGAACACGACTATCATTTTCATCAATCAGCTGCGTGAGAAAATCGGCATTATGTTCGGTAATCCGGAGACGACAACCGGTGGCCGCGCCCTGAAGTTTTTCTCAACTATGAGAATCGATGTCAGGAGAATCGATTCAATTAAAGTAGGCGATCAGGTTCTCGGGAACAGAACGAAAGCTAAGATTGTCAAGAATAAGGTGGCGCCTCCATTCAAACAGGCTGAGTTCGACATCATGTACGGCAAAGGCATTTCCAAATCCGGTGACATACTTGACTGTGCGGTTGACGCAGGACTACTTGAAAAGGCGGGATCCTGGTACAGCTATAAGGGCGACAGAATCGGCCAGGGCAGAGAAAACGTCAAATCTTATCTTGAGACCAATCCTCAGGTTATGGACGAACTCCAGGATCAGCTACTCGGGATGCTTAAAGCTTCACGCGCAGGCGACAATGATGAAGGCCGGGACGGATTGCCTGACGGACTCAAGGTGGATGAAGATGGGGTAATCATCGATTGATCATCGAATGTAGATGAAACGATTGGCAAATAGATGAGTTTCAGAACACCGGATATGATTCCGGTGTTCTTTTATCCGCAATTATACGTGAAAACACGAAAAAAGTGCTTTACAAAGGGGTTGCACTTGTTGTATAGTAACGGAGTATGAGCCGCTCGAACAGGGCTATTTAAACGTGCGCAATAACGGCGGACTGCCCCGGTAGGCGAGACTGGTTAGAGGAGGAAGAAATTTAATGTACGCAATTATTGAAACAGGCGGAAAACAGTACAAGGTACAGAACGGTGATCAGATCAGAGTTGAAAAGCTGAATGCTGAAGCCGGAAGCACTGTAGTATTTGACAAGGTCCTCGCTGCAGGAGAAGGATCCGACATCAAGGTTGGAACTCCTTATCTCGATGGGCTTACTGTTGAAGGAGAAGTTATTGAGTCCGGTAAGGGCGATAAGGTAATCATCTTCAAGTACAAGGCTAAGAAGGATTACAGAAAGAAGCAGGGTCACAGACAGCCGTACACACTGGTTGAGATCAACTCAGTAGCAGGTGTTAAGGCTGAACCGAAGAAGGAAGAACCTGCAGTAGAAGCTGAGGCTCCGGCTGAAGAAGCACCAGTTGCTGAAGAAGCGGAAGCTCCGGCTGAAGATAAGCCGCTCGACAAGATGCTCAAGGCAGAACTGATCGAATATGCTGAGAAGAACGGTATTGAGATCGATGCCAAGGCAACAAAGGCTGTCATACTCGATGCAATCAATGCAGCTAAATAAGAAAATTAGAGTTTAGATTGATTATACAAGGAGGTAATCCATGGCAAGTAAAAAAGGTGTAGGAAGCTCGAAGAACGGTCGTGATTCCGAGTCGAAACGTCTTGGCGTTAAGACAGGAGATGGTCAGTTCGTAAGCGCCGGCAGCATTCTCGTTAGACAGAGAGGAACCAAGTTCCATCCTGGCAACAACGTAGGCAAAGGCGGAGACGATACATTATTTGCTAAGATTGACGGAGCTGTTAAATTCGAAAGAATGGACAAGAAACGTAAGCAGGTAAGTGTATATCCTAAGGAAGCGTAAGCTATTCGAGCCCCTAACCATGTTAGGGGCTTTTATAGTTGCGGATTCATAGAGTACTTGGAATTCACAGGTATGTTTGTAGACAGAGCAAAAATTACAATTAAATCAGGAAAAGGCGGTAACGGAGCGGTTACGTTCAGAAGAGAGCCATTTGTCCCGGAAGGCGGCCCTGACGGCGGTGACGGCGGCAAGGGCGGAGATGTTGTATTCCTCGCGGATGAAAACCTGAGGACACTGATGGACTTCAGATATAAGAGGAAATACGAGGCGGAAAGCGGCCAGAACGGGATGAAGAAGAAACGCTTCGGAAAGAACGGCGAGGATCTCATCATCAAGGTTCCCGTGGGGACCATGGTCATTGATGAGGCGACAGGCAAAATCATGGCGGACATGACGAATCATGGCCAGTCTTTTGTTGCGGCAAAAGGCGGCAGAGGAGGAAGGGGAAACGCCAGATTTGCTACGCCTACCCGGCAGGCGCCGAATTTCGCAGAGGCCGGAGGTTTCGCGAAAGAACGGCAGGTAATCCTCGAGATGAAACTCATAGCGGATGTGGGGCTCGTAGGTTTTCCTAATGTGGGCAAGTCCTCACTCCTTTTACAGGCTACAAGCGCGAAACCGAAGATCGCGAACTATCATTTCACGACGATAGATCCTAATCTGGGCGTCGTCAATCTGTACGACAGTAGTTTTGTTATGGCGGACATAGCCGGAATTATTGAAGGCGCACATGAAGGCGCAGGTCTTGGCCACTACTTCCTGAAGCATGTGGAACGTACCAAGGTGCTCATACACATAGTCGACGTATCAGGAAGCGAAGGAAGAGATCCAAAAGAAGACTTTGATAAGATCAACGATGAGCTGGCTAAATACAGCCCTAAACTCATGAAAAAGCCGCAGATCGTCGCGGCGAACAAAATAGATGTCCTCGGCTGTGCGGACACGGACGACGCTGAAATATGTGAAGAATATTTAGAATTCAGAGAGTACGCGGAGAGCAAAGGATACAAAGTCATGCCTTTGTCAGCGGCAGCAGGTTTCGGCGTGAAGGAACTGATTGACGAAGCATACAGACTGTTGCTGGAGGTCGAGGCCAATCCTCCGGAGGATGATGCAGAACTGGAATACTTTGATTTTGATGTGGATGATGCCGACGAGGATTACAGGAAGGTCTTCGCTGAATATGATGGTGAAAACTACAACATCACCGGAAGGCAGCTTGAGAAAATATTCAATTCGACCAATTTCAACGATGCCGGCTCCAGAAGATATCTGTTCAAATACATTGAAAACAGCGGGGTGTATGAGGAACTCAAAGAGATGGGAATAGAGGAGGGCGATACAATCAAGCTCTTCGACATGGAATTTGAGTATTATGATGAAGAATATGACTATGACATGTAATCATCCGGATAAAGAAAGGTGCTTTCAGTATCTGAAAGAGTACGGCACGCCTGAACATGTGATCGGTCACTGCCGGGCAGTTGCAGAAACGGCCTGCCGCATCGGCAGCGCCTTAAATGCAGCAGGGGGCACATTTGCGCCTGCTGTCGCACAGGTGGAGTTCTGCAGCTATGAGGGTGATAATGGTCATATACGCCATAGAATCGACAAATCCAGAACGGAAATCGATACCGGCTCATTGAGGCCTTTTGACATTGAACTCACAAGGGCAGCGGGGCTTTTGCATGATATGGCAAGAGTCGAAGAGGAGCATTGGGAGGCTGCGGCGCGATTCTGTATGCAGGAAGGCCTGACTGAAGAGGCGAAGATCATACGAATCCATATGCAGTATGAGTTCACCACTGACGCCTGGCATCTGACCGAAGCCGATCTTGTCTGCCTTGGGGACAGGCTTGTGCTTGAAGACCACTATTCGGGAATTGATGAACGCATGGATTATATCATCGCTAAGGCGGAACGGCAGGGCAATATGCAGGCCAGAGCCGTTATTTTGCGGAAAAAAGAAGAGACAAAAGTCCTTTTGAGACAGATAGAGGAACGAATCGGCATGAGCCTTGATGAGCTCATGTCGGATATGGAAAATGATTGACAGAGAACTGGACAGTATTCTGAAACGCGTTGAGAAACCTGCGCGGTATACAGGCGGAGAAGTGAACATTGTCAGGAAAGATCCTGACAGTGTTGATGTTCGTATGGGATTTGCTTTCCCGGACACCTATGAGATAGGAATGTCTTATATGGGAATGCAGATCCTTTATAATATTCTGAACTCCAATGACAGAATATACTGCGAGAGGCTGTTCGCTCCGGCTGACGATATGGAAGAAATCATGAGGGACAAGGGCCGGAAACTCTTCACACTTGAGACATTTACTCCTGCGGACGAGCTGGACATCATAGGTTTCACGCTTCAGTATGAGATGTCATACACCAACGTGCTCAATATGCTTGATCTTTCGGGTCTGCCGGTAAGAAAGGTCGACCGGATCAAAGCGGCGGAGCGGGGCGAACATATTCCGCTTGTGATAGCGGGAGGTCCCTGTGCATTCAATCCTGAACCTTTGGCGGATTTCATCGATGTTTTCCTCATCGGAGACGGGGAGGAACTGCTTGAGAGAGTCTGCGCGGCTTACGGTGATGCAAAGGCAGAAACAGCGTCGGAACCGGCGAATCTCCGCAGCGCGTTTTTCAGAAAGATATCCGGACTTGACGGAGTGTATATTCCTGAATTCTATGAGATTGAGTACTGGAGCGCCGGAGCAGAGCAGACAGCTGGTGCGGTCAAATCCATAAAACGGCTTGCTGATTTCGTTCCTGAGACAGTTACACGGGCAGTTGTCAGCAATCTCGATAAAACAGTATTTCCGACCTGCAATATCGTGCCGTTCATCGATACAGTACACGACAGGTCGGTTGTTGAGACATTCAGAGGATGCACCAGAGGATGCAGATTCTGCCAGGCAGGCATGATTTACAGGCCGGTGAGAGAGAGAAAACCGGAGACGATCAAGAGGCTGGCCATGGAGCAGCTGGCAAACACGGGCCATGAGGAACTGTCGCTACTGTCTCTTTCCACCAGCGACTATTCAAAGTTCGAGGAACTGGCAACCGAGCTCATGGGACTCTGCAAAAGACAGAATGTTGCGCTGTCCCTGCCGTCCCTGAGATTGGACACCTTTTCATTTAAGGTACTCGATGAGATTCAGGGCTACCGCAAATCCGGTCTTACGTTCGCTCCGGAAGCAGGTACGCAGAGACTGCGTGATATCATAAACAAAAACATCACGGAAGATGATATCTACGGAGCGGTCAGGCAGGCGGTAGAGCTGGGATGGGAGCATATCAAGCTTTACTTCATGATTGGACTTCCGGGCGAGACCCTGGAAGATCTGGATGGAATAGCCGAGATTGCACGCAGGATTATGGATATCAACTATGAGATCCGTGGCAGAAAAGGCGGCAGATTCAGAGTAACAGTCAGTGTTTCCAACTTTGTTCCGAAACCGCATACACCATTTCAGTGGGAGGCGCAGGACAGGCCTGAGGATTTCATAGAAAAGCACAACTACCTGTCTTCCGGACTTCGGATCAAAGGCGTTACTTTCAACTACCATGAGACGGTGACCAGTAATCTGGAGGCTGTTTTTGCAAGAGGTGACAGAAGAACCGGGAGAATACTTGAGGAGGCATGGAGAGGCGGCTGCAGATTTGACGCCTGGTCAGAACACTTCAGACCGGAAATATGGGAGAAAGCGTTCGATACTTGTGCTGCGGAGTTCGGATATTCAGACGGTGAAGAACTGGAAGCATTTTATAACTACAGAAAACGCGGTGAAGATGAAATCCTTCCGTGGGATATGATTCATTCATTTATCGACAGAGAATACCTTATCTCAGAAAAGCATAAGGCTGAAGAAGCAATAACCACACCTGACTGCAGACTTGGATGCAATCTCTGCGGTGTGAACAAATACACGGAGTGCTTCGTATAGAAAGACAACCGGAATGAAATATGTAATACGATTTCAAAAGACAGGCGTGATCTGCTACACATCACACCTCGACATAATGAAAGTATTCAAGCGATCCTTCAAGCGCGCAGGGATAAGATTGGCGTATTCACAGGGGTTCAACCCGCATCCTAAAATGGGATTCGCACAGCCGCTGTCTCTGGGTTATGAAGGGCTGGATGAGTATATCGAGTTTGAGACTGAAAATAATCCATCTGCGGGAAAGACTGAATCAGCGGACGAGATACTGTCAAAATTGAAGGCGATGATGCCTGAAGGTCTGGAACTCATGTCGATAGAGGAAGCTGTTCATAATAAAACGCTTGCAGCGAATACCATCGCAGCAGAGTATACCGTAGAAATACCGCTCCAATCCGACGCTAAGGGAACGCTGTCTGATGACCCGCATGCTCTATGGCAGGGTTATATGGGACAGAAGGAGATAATCGCGCTCAAAAAACAGAAGAAGAAAAAGGAACCGGTGCCGGTGGATATACGTCCGAAGATACGCGAGATGGTATTCTACCCGTCCGATACTGTTCTCCGTATTGAAATGTGTCTGGATTCAGGCAGTGAATCAAATCTGAGCCCGGAACTGGTTATCGCGACCCTCCTTGAGAGATTTGACCTGGCGGTGCCGAGAAGCGACATTAAGGTGACGAGAAGAAAAATACATTTCAAGGAAATATTGACATAAAATACCAATCGTGCAATAATCCAAAGCAGGATTGGTATTTTTTTAGGGGCGGAAAGGGTAAAGTGTTTAGAGATGAAGGGTTTTTTAGAGTATTTCAAAGCGAACAGGGCAGTTCGCGATTTTCTTGACGAGTACAGTCCCCGGCTTAGGAGAATGGCAGTCATCTGTCTTTTGGGGTTTGTATTGTTCTTTGGGTTTTCTCTGATAAACGGTCAAAAAAATGAACCGGAGATGACTTCTTCTGATAAGAGCAGCTCCGGCGGCGTTTCCGTTGATGCAGAATTACCCATTGACGGAACGATATTTGTTGATATCGGCGGGGCGGTCAAAGCTCCTATGCTCGCGGAACTGCCGGACGGCAGCCGCATTGATGATGCGATCAAGGCGGCGGGAGGACTGAAAAAAGAAGCGGATATGACAAATATCAACCGCGCGGAATTCCTGATAGACGGACAGAAGGTCTATATTCCATCTTACGCTCTTGATGAGGATGGAAATATCATCGATAACTCAAATGCGTCCGGAACAGATCCCGGTGCATCTGCGGAGATGGGTACGCAGGGCGGAAAGGTCAACATTAACACTGCCGATTCAGAGCAGCTGCAGACGCTGAATGGAATCGGCCCTGCGACAGCGCAGAAGATTATCGATTACAGGGAATCCAGCGGCAGGTTTTCATCGGTTGAGGACATCAAGAACGTCTCCGGAATCGGCGATAAGACGTATGACAAACTCAAGGATTACATCACGATCTGAAGGACCTGCATTGCCTTTTTTTGCCGATGCATTATATAATATAGCAGCACGACGAACGATATATCTCACTGCAGATGACGAGGAATGCGAAATGATTATTAAAGACATCAAGTTACTCGACGAAGAGTATAAGATCAGGGACCGGATGAATGTAGTAATCGAGGACGGCAGGTTTTTGTCCATTACGAAAGGGATGCCTGATCCGGAAGGACGGGAGATTATCGACGGAAGCGGTAAGTTCATGATGCCGGCCTTCTACAATACCCACTGCCATGTTCCGATGACACTGCTGCGGGGATACGGCGAAGGGCTTCCCCTTCAAAGGTGGCTCAATGAGAAGATATTTCCCTTTGAGGCCAAGTTCAGCGCACAGTATAAGTACTGGGGCGCAAAGCTTGGAGCGCTTGAACTGATGAAATCCGGGTGCGTATCCATTTCAGATATGTACTTTGATCTGGTTGAATACGGGAGAGCTCTGTATGAGGCCGGTATGAAAGCCAATCTCTGTAATGGACTTGTAACATTTGATGACAATGCGTCCTATTTTAAGGACAGATCCTATCAGGATACTTTGAATCTGATGCAGTGGATCAAGGACAACAGCGCTGAAAATGACGGCCGGCTCAAGGCTGATGCTTCGGTTCATTCCGAATACGCCAATAGGGAGAATTCTCTGAGAGAGGCTTTTGATTTCGCTGATGATGAGGGGCTGATCATCCAGGCGCATATTTCGGAGACCCGCTCGGAACACGAGGAATGCAAGGCCCGCCACGGAATGAGTCCAGTTGCATACTTTGAGAAACTCGGCGCGTTCCGGTCACCGGTCGTAGCCGCTCACTGCGTATGGCTGGATGAAGAGGATGTTGAAACCATGGTCGGCGCGGGTGCGTTCATGTCACATAATCCATCTTCCAACCTGAAACTCGGAAGCGGCATTGCTCCTGTAAAGAAGTACTTCGATCGGGGAATGAATGTAACGATTGGAACCGACGGGGCTTCCTCCAACAATAATCTGAACATGATGGAAGAACTGCATCTGGCAGCGCTTCTTTGCCGGGGACAGTCTCTGGATGCGAATGCTATCCCTGCGGAAGACCTGATCAAAGCCGCCACAAGGGGCGGGGCTCTCGCACAGGGAAGAACGGACTGCGGACTGATCAAAGAGGGGTTCAGGGCGGATTTCATACTGTTCGATATGGAACAGGAACATCTGACACCGGACTACAGTACACTGGCCAATATACTCTTCTCCGCGCAGAGCAGCGATATATGCATGACTGTCTGTAACGGAGAGATCATCTACAAGGATGGGGAAGCTCTGTTTATAGATGAGGAAGAGACAATTGCAAAAGCATCAGAAAGCTTCAAGAAAGTGCTTGAATCCCTCTGATGCTTAGTATATAATGCTACTTGCGTGTTTAAGCGCAGCAATAGGGCTGTGCAGGCTGTAAATTAAGAAAGTGGGGTAATTTAATGGCTAATATTAAATCCGCAAAGAAAAGAATCCGTGTTATCGACAAGAAGACAGCAA
>CACYBO010000166.1 GCA_902772685.1 uncultured Eubacteriales bacterium
TCGCGGAAATATCCGGTCTGACTGAAACCGCCATTGACTCCTGCTCCTCAATAATGGAATCACCGTTTTTTGTCTTTCCCTTCACAGAACCGGTAAACTTGCCGTTGGCGATCTGCCGGCTCCTGTGGGAAATCAGAAGAACGCTCAGGATACTCAGCAACCCGTCAAGCAGGAGTGCCGCACCGATCATATAGACCAACAGCCACTCGACAAAAGGATTATAGAGCATGATGATACCGAAGAGAATAAGAACGGCGGCGAAAATGAGCATGACATTCCAGCGCCGGTAATAGACTCTTCTCATGTCCAGTGCATACTGGATCTTGTTGATGCCGCCGATCAGGAGCAGTACTGCAACGCCGAACGGAAGCGCGACGCTGACGAAATCTGCATGCATCAGCATGAAACCGCCCAACGCTGCCATCACAACACCGATCGTGAGATCCATCTGCAGCACATTTCCCTCATGATCCTTTGTAAAGTAAAGGATGATGTGGGCGATGCCGACGACCAGCATGCCCATCCCCAGGACCTTGCCCAGAAGGCTGAGTGTCATGTTGGGCCAGATCAGCATTACAAGACCGGTCACGGTCAGCAGCACCGATACGATAATCAGCCACTTTGAAACACCGCTAATCTCTTTCATCTTTCTTTCCTGTTCCCTGATCACTCCGCGTTCTCTTCTGCGGGGGCTTCAGTTTCAAGCTCATCAGATGCGGCAGCCTCAGCCGCGCTCTCCAGTGAATTCTCCATGATATCCTCTTTGATATCTTCTTCAAAAAGGATCTCCTGTTCAAGTTCCATGCTGTCAAGTTCGGGAAGAATGGTCGTCTTTCCCTTTGCAAGTTCGAGCACCGCCGTTGAAAGCGGTTTTGCCGCTTCTTTTGCGGTAACGCTGCTCTCTCCGGAGACGATCTGACGGGCGCGCTTGGCAGCAGCCATCACGATGGAATACCTGCTGTTGACAACCGGTGTGTCGCCTTCATTTTCACTGTTCACTTTACGGATCAGATCTGAATATGACGGATGTAACATCTTCAACTCTCCTGTTCTGAATTATTTGTGCTGTACTCTGATTTATAGTGACTGATCTGCTGACGGATCTCTTCTATGAACCGGCTGTTGCGCGAGGTCCTGTTTCTCTGCGCCCTGATCAGCTCGTTCATTCTGTCGGCGCAGTCGTCGATCCGGTCATTAATATAAATATAATCGTAATCTTCTATGCCGCCTGCTTCCTCCACGGCTCTTTCGATCCTCTTGCAGATGGCTTCCTCGCTTTCGGTTCCCCTTGAAAGCAGCCTGTTCATCAGTTCGTCAACGCTCGGAGGCATGATGAAGATCAGCAGTGCTTCAGGAAACTGTTTCTTGATCTTCAGGGCACCCTGAATCTCAATCTCCAGAAGAACATCCTGTCCCTGCTCCAGTTTCTGCGTCACGAACCGGCGGGGTGTCCCGTAATAGTTATCACAGTAGGAAGCGTATTCGACAAGCTCATCGTTTTCGATCATCTCAAGAAATTCATCTCTGGAGATGAAAAAGTACTCTCTTCCTTCAACCTCACCCGGTCTCGGTTCTCTCGTTGTGGCGGATACGGATAACGCATATCCCTCATAACGGCTGATCAGGCTCTTCATCACACTGCCTTTGCCGACACCTGAGAAACCTGATACAACCACAAGACTTCCTTTTACCGTCATTCATCCACCTGCCTGTCTTTTTTATTCTATATTCTGTATCTGCTCGCGGACCTTCTCTATATCCGTCTTCAGCTCGATCGCGGTCTGGGAAGTGGCCAGATCATTCGCCTTTGAAAGGATGGTATTGGCCTCCCGGTTCATCTCCTGTGCGATAAAATCAAGCTTTCTTCCGACCGCTCCGCCCTTCTCGAGTTCATTCCGCATGGAAATGATATGGCTCTTCAGGCGGACCGTCTCTTCATCCGTACAGAGCTTGTCGGAAAAGATCACCAGCTCGGCGGCGATCCTCGACTCGTCGATCTTGGAATCGCCTAGAAGTTCCGTCACCTTTTCCCTGAGGCGGTCGGCGTACTCCTGCACGATCTGCGGGTACCGCTCTTCCACAACAGCGACGTTTTCCATCATCGAATCGAGTTTTGTCAGAAGATCTGTCTTCAGATGTTCGCCTTCGGCGCTTCTTGCCTCCACAAATCCTCTGCAGGCTGTCTCCAGCGCTTCCTTCAGGGTCTCCCACAGCCTGCTCTCATCCGATCCGTGTTCCTCGAGCATGATCACGTCCGGACACCTTCCCAGATGGGACGGCCGCAGGTCATTTTCCAGGCCGAACTGCTGCGCGATCTTCTGATGGCAGTCATAATACTGCTGCGCCAGCTGTTCATTATAATGAAGCGAGACAGAAGACTTTGAATAATCCTCGAGCGTAATAAAAACATCGACTTTGCCGCGCTCTATATATTTCTTCAGGGTGCTGCGCACCTTCGCCTCGAATACGTTCAGGTTGCGGGGCATCCTGATATTGACATCGAAATAGCGGTGATTGACCGCTTTCATCTCAACAGTGATCCTGATATCTTCATGCAGAACTTCCCCTCTGCCGAAGCCTGTCATACTTCTGATCATTTGTTCTCCCCTGTGATTACGGATATGATATTGAAGTCAAAAGTTCTTTCGCCCTTTTAA
>CACYBO010000167.1 GCA_902772685.1 uncultured Eubacteriales bacterium
GCCGGTGCTGAAATCAGGACCTTCTTCGCACCCGCGTCGATATGGGCCTGTGATTTATCCTTTGAAGTGTAGAAGCCTGTGCACTCGAGCACGATATCTACATCATATTCTCCCCACGGGAGGTTCGCTGCATCTGATTCGCTGAAGATCGGAATCTTCTTGCCATCTACTGTAATGGAGTTGTCATCATTTGAAACGGTGTGTGCAGCAGAGTATCTTCCCTGCACGCTGTCGTACTTAAGCAGGTGCGCCAGCATTGCCGGGCTGGTCAGATCGTTGATTGCGACAACCTCACACTCCGGATCCTCGAATACCTTTCTGAATGCGAGACGTCCGATACGTCCAAATCCATTGATTGCGATTTTAGTCATTTTGTTTTCCTCCTACTTATAATGAATTTATATTATACAATTTGATTACGAATGAGATTTGTCTTCTTCCGCGGAAAGATCGATAATCTCCGTCCGGGATCTGAACTCCTGATTCGGCAGCTGATCTGTAATGATCGTTCCCGCCTCCAACGGAGCGAACGAAATCTTCGCCACGAGACCAAACTTGCTGCTGTCAGCCAGAACGTAAACTTTCTCTGAACGCCTGATGACTTCTGTTTTTACCATGGATTCTTCGATGTCCAATGTTGTCAGGCCGTTCTCCCGGTCGATTCCGTCTGTTCCTATGAAGCACTTATCAAAATGATACTTCTTCAGACTGTCTACGGCGTCGTAGCCGATAATCGCTTCTGTGGAAGCCTTCATCAGTCCGGACAGAAGATATGTCCTGAATCCCCTTCCGGCAAGTTCTATGGCGTGCCGGGTACCGTTGGTCACATATGTTGCCGTATAACAGTCGATGTGTTCTATCATACTGCCGGTCGTAGTTCCTGCGTCGATGTAGACAAGATCCCCGTCTTCAATCAGCGTGGCTGCGCGGGCCGCGACTTTTGTCTTTTCATCCACGCGGATTCTTGCCTTTGCATCGATATCCCTGTGCTGCACGTTGACTCTGCGCACAGCATCAGCACCTGCTGTGCCGTTTGCAGCCCGCTGCGATTCCAGAGCGACAGCACCCCCGAAGACCTTGCGGAGCCTGCCCTCTTTATCCAGCTCTGCGATGTCTCTTCGGATGGTCGACTCACTGGCGCCAAGAAGCGGCACCAGGTCTGTTACTCTGACCGATGCCTGATCCTGCAGCATCTCTATGATCTTTTCAAAACGTTCGTACTGAAGCATTTGCTTTACCTCCGCTTCTGGAGTAATTATACGCTCCGATTCGGTCAAAGTCAATCATAAATCGGTCATTCTCGGTCATTCTTACGTCATTTTCAATCGTATTTCGCCAGAACCAAGCACTTCAAGCCTTTCATCCAATCTTAGATGCATATGATAAAAGGGTCATCCGACTACTGATCAGATGACCCCGTTTTTTGCTTTTGCAGCATTCGCCTTACAGAAGTTCCTGGTAGCCCGGAACATACAGGTGTCTCGGAATCCCATCAACCATGATCGGCGCCACGTCACCCTGGATCAACGGCTTGACGTAGGTGACGAATTCGCTTGTAACATATGTTCCTTCTTCATTGATCCACTCTCTAGGCACGAGTTTCTCATCGTTGGCAATCTTGTGTACGTCTTTGACTGAAGTGCTCGCCTGATACGGATCATCGGAGGTTCTCTCGATGACGACCATCTTGCCGCTGTCGCCTTCATCAGCAGCCTTCATAGCTGCGCCGCCCACCTCAAAGGCTTCCAGAATATCGATACGGGAAGCGCAGTGGCTGGCCGCTCTCTGGAGTGTGGACAGTTCAATGGCTCTCGTCTTGCAGCCGATCTGCTCGGAGAGGATCTCGCACAGATATCTGGCTGTTCCAGTCAGCTGCTTATGTCCGAAGGCATCAACGTATTCGATCACGTTGCCCAGTTCGCTGACATAGGTGCCGTCTGCCAAATGGATTCCTTCGGAAACAGCGATAACGACGGATGCTTTGTTCTCAAGAAGCCCTCTGCACTTGTTGACAAAATCATTGATGTCGAAATCGATCTCAGGCAGATAGATTGCATCCGGTCCGTCGCAGTCTTCACCTCTGGACAGCACTGATGCACCTGTGAGCCATCCGGCGTCCCTGCCCATAATCTCCACGATGAGGATCTGGCCGCGCAGTGTTTCCAGACTCCATCCGTCACGGATGATCTCTTTGACAGATGTTCCGATGTACTTGGCTGCCGAGCCGTATCCCGGCGTGTGGTCCGTCAGCGCCAGGTCGTTGTCGATAGTCTTCGGGCATCCGACGAAGCGGATCTCGGAGCCTGTTACGATGGCGTAATCAGACAGCTTCTTGATCGTATCCATGGAGTCATTGCCGCCGATATAGATAAAACAATCGATTTCGAGTTCATCCAGTGTCTTGAAAAGTTCTTCATAAAGAGCCTTGTCTTCATAGATGTCCGGAAGTTTATAACGGCATGTACCCAGATATGCTGACGGAGTGCGTTTCAGCAGTTCTTCATCGAGCCCTGTCTTGATATGCTCAGATAAATCGATATACCTTCCTTCCATAAAACCCTGGATTCCGTGCAGCATTCCATACACTTTGTTGTATCCTCGGTCCTTAGCGGTTCTGTAAACACCTGCCAGGGAGGAGTTGATCGCAGCAGTCGGACCTCCGGACTGTCCAACGATAACATTTCTCTTTTTCTTTTTTTCCATCCTTCTTCCTTCTTTCTTCTTTATCTAATAGATACTGATCAGGTCAGTTATTGTTGTTCCAATAATCACTAATATTACTTCCCATTATTTTTTTCGTCAACATCATTTTGCGAAAAAAACAGCCTTTGCACGGTCATCGGTATATTATGCTGCATTTTGCCACAGCAACATGTTGTGTTTTGCCACATGTTTTGACATAGTAACAAGTTGAATCTGACCGCCTGAAAGTGTAAAATAAAGTAAGTATAATTATGAGGAATGTCAGATGAATCAGAATATTTCCGAACACAAATATCTTTTCCACCACGGTGCGAACTACAGATCATATGAATTCCTTGGAGCGCACATTACAGCAGAACCGGAAGCAGGCGTCCGGTTCCGCGTCTGGGCTCCGCGGGCGGAGTCCGTTTCGGTCGTTGGCAGCTTCAACGACTGGGACCTTTCGGATTGCCCGATGAAACAGCTCAGAGATGACCCTGAGATCTGGGAAGCGTTTTCTCCTGATGCAAAAGCAGGAGATCTCTACAAGTTCGCCGTGACGGCGGAGCACCCGGACGAAGGCAGGACGCGCACCGTCTGGAAGGCCGACCCGTACGCCTTCTTCTCAGAAAACGGATCAGCCGACAACCAGCGGGCTTCCATAATCTACGACCCGTATGCAGCCTTCGAATGGGCCGACGGCAAATGGATGGAGCAGCGCAAAAGCAAAAACATCTATGCGTCACCTGTGAACATCTATGAAGTGCACCTTGGCTCCTGGAGACGCCATGAGGACGGCCATCCTCTGACATATAAGGAAACAGCGGATTCTCTGATTGAATACGCCAAGGGCATGGGCTACACCCATATTGAGTTTCTGCCTGTGATGGAACATCCCTTCGACGGTTCCTGGGGCTATCAGGTGACGGGGTATTTCAGCCCCACATCCAGATACGGCAGACCGGAGGAGCTTAAGTATCTGATTGACCTAGCCCACCAAAACGGCATCGGTATAATCATGGACTGGGTTCCGGCTCACTTCCCGAAGGACGAATACGGACTGGTTGCTTTTGACGGACAGCCTCTCTATGAATATACAGACAAACTGAAAGCAGAACACAAAGGATGGGGTACGCTGGCCTTCGATTTCGGCAGGCCGGAAGTCATCAGTTTCCTGGTCTCTAACGCTTTCTATTGGTGCGAGCAGTTCCATGTAGATGGGCTGCGCGTTGACGCAGTCGCAGCCATGATCTATCTGAACTACGGCCGTGAGTTCGGTGAATGGATGCCGAACGAAGACGGCGGCGTCGAGAACAAAGAAGCGATCAAGTTCCTCCAGCGCATGAACCAGGATGTTCTGACCAAC
>CACYBO010000168.1 GCA_902772685.1 uncultured Eubacteriales bacterium
ACCTGTTCCAAGCTCGAGCAGCTCACACTGGCAATGTTCATGGAGAGCGGTCTGTATCAGACGCACATAAAAAAACTCAGAAAGCTGTATTCCCAAAAGCTCGCGATGATTACAGAAGCATTTGAAGCAAACGCCTCGGACTTCGTGAAGGTAATCAGTTCATCATCCGGCATCAGTATTATCCTGGAAATCCATTCTCATAAGAGTCCCGGGCAAATCAAAAGGGATGCCGAAGCTTCCGGCATCCCTGCTGTCTGCGTTGGCCGCAGGATTATTCTGTACTACAATCAGATTCCTCTTTCAGAAATCGACGGCGCCGTATCACATCTGGCAGATGTATGGCGGCAATGAGAATCAGTATTGAAGCGATCGTCAGCAGCAGACCATTGATAAATCCTTTCGGTCTGAAGGAAAACTCCACATCGTGCTTTCCCTCGCTCAGTCCGGCGCTGATCCAGCAATCGCCTGTCAGCTCCTTGATTTCAACATCCCTTCCGTCGATTTTCATGGACCATCCGTCCTCATACGGAATGGATGTGACGAGGACGCCTCCGTCCCCCGCGTCAACAGTGCCTTTGATGTGCGCGTCGCTGGCTTCCGTAACCGTCATGAGGCTGCCGGATATCATTCCGTACGCCTTGTCCCACGCATCCTGATCAAGGGTGCAGACATAACATGTGACCCTGCCGGTGCTGCCTGCGTTGAACTGTACTTTCGCCGTGAACTCCTCGCCCTTTCTCATTTCACCGATATTAAGAATGGAACCGCAGTCAGCCTGCACCGAGATGTCCTCCGTCTCGTCTTCCCGGTCAATATAGATCTCTTCGGCGTAGTCCGCCGCAACATACATATAATACTTCTCATTTGTATCCGCTGTGTAACTGATGCTGACTGTTCCTGCCGTTTCTGGACTGATCAGCGTACTCTCCACTTCAGAGTCACTCACGTAATAGGAATTTGTATTATCCCCTGTTACCGTTCCCTGTCCTTTATTGATAAAGACTTTTTCGACTTTTCCTGAAGTTGCGGCTCTGACATAATCATCGAGATTGATAAACGGGTTTATATCATAAGGGTCCCACGTTCTTATGGAAGCCGGAAGCATATAACCAATGGAAAGCGGATAGTTGCTCGCGTAGAGTCTCGACTCTCCATCCTTTTTTATGTATGTGAAATCAGGGTCCTTCAGTTTTCTGTTCTTGGCTATCAGATAATCCACATTGGTAATGCAGCTCGTCACCGGACTCGTCTCGTTGTAGTTGAACCTGTTGCTCCCCGGATGTCCTTCAAGTCCTATGCGTTCCATCAGAGTTGTTGTATTGCTGTTGAGCGTCGACGCAAACTGGCCCATTCCTCTGTAGTGGTAAAACGCAGGACAGTTGTGGATAAGCGGATCATCGATTTCCGTTCTGGCAAACCTGCCGTTGCCTCCGTCCGCTGTAGCTCCTCCCTCCGTGTTGGCGTATTCAGCCAGTCTGATAACACTGGCTTTGTTTTCGTTATAAGTCTCACGCGAGGAATTGCCCATCGTGTCAAAATACATGCTTGTCGAAACGCACATTTCGGCTGCTACGATGATTGCAAGCATAGCGAGAAACGATTTCCGCATGAGCTTTTGATTTTTGTAAAGGCCTACCAGAATTCCGTATGCCAGCGTAAGAGCCAGCCCGTAATACATGAACAGGTCCATCTTATCGACGGCGTCCTGCAGAATTTTCTGGGCGACCACATAATAAACTCCTATCGCAACGAACACTGCCAGAATCCTGCCCGTGCTGATTCCATTGAGTCTGTTGAACGCCCTGTAACCCATCGCTACCAACAGGAAGCATATTACGAATGAAAACCTGTGCGGAAGCTGATTCGGGAAGTGCATCCCGTGCCACATGAAATCCAGTTTGTTTATATTGAGACTCAAAAACATGAACGCGAGGAAAATGCCGTTCAGCATTTTCTCTCTGTAAGGAATCTCTCTGGAGATAAAGTAACACGCAAGCATTGCCGTAACAAAAAATCCGCAGCAGAGATTCGGCAGCCCTTCCAGATACGTAAGATGGGAAACCGGAAGCAGCTGGTTCACCACATTCAGCGCATCGTAGTAAAACTCCCATTCCTCAGGCATCGTCGATGAGAAGTAATAGGCGTTCTGCATACTGATATAAGTAGGCAAAAGCATCACAGCAGACATTCCGATTCCGAGGAAGGAAGCCGCTACTGCTCTGATTGTCGTAAACAGACAGTCTCTGGCGCCTCTGTCCCTGACCGTAATGAAGTAGTATGCCGGGTAGTACAGCAGTATGAAGATACACACCATAATGGCGATGTAATAATTGCAGAATACGATGAGTGCCAGCGTTACAGAATAGAGAGCCATGCGTCCGTCTTTTATGAGACGGTTCAGCCCCAGCATGCACAGAGGCAAAAGCATCACAGCGTCCAGCCACATGATGCACCAGTAGTACCCGATGGAGTATGAACAGAGCGCGTACATACACGCGAAGAGCATTGTTTTGAGTCCGGCCTGTCTGTCTGCTATCAGTTCAGAAGGGTTGTAGGCATTCTTCAGATAAATGTACATGAAACTTCCCGACAGCCCGATCTTGATCAACAGGATGACCGTGACGCCTTCCATGATCAGCGCCTTTGGGAACAGGATAAGAAGCAGATTCAACGGGCTTGCTCCGTAGTATGACATCAGACACCAGAAGTTGCAGCCGCCGCCGCTGTTCCATGAATAGAACAGACTCCCGCCTCCCTGAAGCCTGGTCTGCAGCTCGCTGAGGAACGGCACATACTGGTGATACATATCTATAATAGCAAGCTGCTGTTCACCAAAAGGATAGATCTCTGTAAGCGCGAAAACAAACACCAGTATTATCACCGGCATAAAAAACGCCCCGAAGACGTATCTGTTAAGTTTCAGGAAATTCAGGATCTTAGTCTTCAATATTTGATTCCTTCTCAACGTAAACAGGCCTGCCCTTTGTTTCAAGGTACATCCTGCCGATGTACTCTCCAATCAGCCCCAGTATAGCTATAATGACCCCGCCAAAGAACAGGATGAGACATATGGTAGACGCATACCCCGGCGTATCTTTCCCCATTACGATGGTTTTGATTATTTCCACTATAAGATACACGGCCGAACCGGCAGCGATGATGCCGCCGAATGCGCCTGCGAACTTCAGCGGTGAATCCGCAAAATCAATAAACCCATCTATCGCATACTTCGTCAGACCCCAGACGGTCCACTTGGTCTCTCCCGAGAACCGCTTCACATTTTCAAACTCGATCCACTCGGTATCGAAGCCCACCCATGCGAAGATGCCTTTGCTGAATCTCTGGGTCTCAGGCATTTCGGCAATTGCTTTCACCATTGCGTGGTTCATCAGCCGGAAGTCGACCGCTCCGTCGACGATCTCGATTTCACAATACCGGTTCATCAGTTTATAGAACAGCCTGGCGAAGGCGCTCCGTATTTTAGGCTCACCCTTTCTGCTCACCCTTCTCGCTGCGACGCTGTCGCAGTCTGTCTGTTCCATCTTTTTAAGCATATCCGCAATCAGCGCGGGAGGATGCTGAAGATCCGCATCCATTATGACTGCATAGTCGCTCGGTTTGCCTCCCCTCGTGCCCTTTGCGGAGGCCCTGAGACCCGCGTACATGGCGGCTTCCTTGCCGAAATTTCTGCTGAAGGAAATATATTTGACTGCCGTCAGTTCTTCTGCGCCTCTGTCAGCGACCCGCTTGATCTGTTCCAGTGTTCCGTCTGTACTGCCGTCATCGATAAAAATGTAACTGAAATCATAGCTGTTTTCATATTCGCCGCATTCGCGGATCTGAGATGAAACAGCCCTGACTTTCTCATAAAAGGCTTCTATATTCTGCTCCTCATTGTAGCAGGGAACAATGATGTCTATTCGTTTGCTTTTCATTGTTTCACATCGGCTGGGATCTCGTAATCCGCAGCGCTCAATTCATTGTACTTGCTGAAGTCAAATGTTGCGTTAATCGGCATCTCCATATCAGCAGTTGATCCCGAAATATCTCCGCTGGCCTTAACATCTACATCGTTCATCTCGATTTTTTTGATCAATACTGACTCTTTATCGAATATGTATGTAAGCTGTCCGCCGTCTATACTGAAGTCCTCCAATCCCATACCGGCGGCATCCAGGCTGCCGAGCAGATCCATTTCTTTGATTGCTTCTCCGAGAACAGCCGCATCCAATGTAAGGGTGTAATCCTCTTCCGTTTCAGAAAAAACCGCCTCTGACAAAATATCGTCTCCTAATTCAGAAAGGCTGTTGGTCATATCTGTCATGCCGATGCTGTTTTCACTCTTCTGCCATGTATCCGTTCCGGCAGCTTTTGTATACGCCGTTCCGTTTGTTATATCAATGTACATTTCAGCATCCTGATCCATCGACTGTCCCATCATCGTCATGCTCATGCTGCTATTCGCATGTGCCGTTTCCTTACCGGAATCCATTCGCATTTCCATGCTTGTCGGTACTTCAATGCTTGAACTTCCAAGCATATCCTCCAACCCTGGCAGGTTCATCGTCACGTCCATGTTCATATTCATGTCCATATGGTAATTCTCAACTGCCTCCTGCGCCGTCTTGTTGGCCGCAGCAAGTGATTTCGCATCAGTGATCTGAGGACTACCGTCGCCGCAGGCCGACAGCATACCTATTATCAGGACGGCCAATGCGGCCGCAACTGTCAATCTCACCTTCATAATCCTTTTCCTCCTTTATATC
>CACYBO010000169.1 GCA_902772685.1 uncultured Eubacteriales bacterium
ATGACTCAAATTTCTACACTATGAAGTTTTCAATGTGCGCGGCGTTTGCCGCCTCTCGCTTACCGCGAGCTTTTTTATATTACCCCATGTCAACTCCCTTGTCAACAACTTTTTTTCTTGTTTTTTAAAGTTTTTTCACGGTATTTCGAAGCCAAAAAAACACACAATATCTAGGGGTTTCATGTCTACATGCATACAATAATCCCCGGTTCGCACGCCTGCAGACCGGGGATCTTACATCGTATTCTGAGCTGTATTCCTATATTAATGCAAGGAATGCATCCACCTCTTCCTGGGTGGTTCCCCAGCTTGTAACCAGTCTGATGCACTGATGGGTTTCGGTGACAATCGGATAAGTTTCAAACATGACCTTCGTCGCCAGATATTCCGCCTGCTCTTTTGGGAACATCGGGAAAACCATATTCGTCTCCTGCGGCAGGTAGAGCTCATAGCCCTTGCCTGTTATCCCTTCTGCCAGCTGTGTTGCCAGTCTGACTGCGTGATCGCCCAGATCAAGATAACGGCCGCCTTCCAGAAGAGCGTCAAACTGCACTCCCATCAGTCTGCCCTTTGCCATAAGTCCGCCGCGCTGTTTGATGAGGAAACGCATGTCTTCCTTCAGATCGTCATTTACGACAACGAGCGCTTCTCCGAACATTGCGCCGCATTTCGTTCCGCCCAGATAAAAGGCGTCACAGATTTCAGGGAGATCCGTAAAGTCAACATCATTCTTCCCGCTGCTGAGCGCCATCGGAAGCCGCGCGCCATCCATGTACAGCAGCAGGCCGTGTTTGTTACAGCAGGCACGGAGTGCCGTTAACTCTTCCTTACTATATACAAGTCCTGTTTCTGTTGACTGTGAGATGTATATCGCCTTTGGCAGAACATAATGTTCATCCTCATGAAAAACCAGCACATCTTCAATGTCTTCAGGCCGGAGCTTGCCGTCGCATGTTTTGACATGATTGATCTTGTGCCCGGTCGCTTCAATTGCTCCTGTCTCATGCACGCAGATGTGTCCGCTGTCTGCCGATATGACACTCCAGTGCGGCCTGAGCAGAAATGCTGCCAGGGCCGTCAGGTTCATCAGTGTTCCTCCCGGAATGAAATGCACATCCGCGTCAGGACAATTGACGAGCTGGCGTATTTTTTCCGCGGCTCCTCTACAGTAGTCGTCCTCGCAGTACCCGTCATGCAGCTCCATGTTGGAATCGACCAATGCCTGCAGCACCGCCGGATGACATCCAAGGCTGTAATCATTCTTCAGAAATATCATTACTGTCTCCCCTCCTGTAATTCCGTTATTAATCCTGCGGGTCATTCTTATCAGTCTCTCTATGGATGAAATTATATATGACCGCCGCTGACGCCGCAAGTAAAAGGAGCGCAGCCCGCCTATACAAAAGACTCCCCTGCCTGCAGCCGTTATGGTATAATCCCTTACATAAGAATTATTGGAGGCGCTGTATGGCAATAAAAGTAATCGATGTAAACGTCGGTGTATTCGACGAAAATAACGAAATCGCCGACGAGGTGAGAGCTTACAACAAAGACAAAGGGACGCTGATGATCAACATCATGGCATCCCCGGGGGCAGGGAAGACAACAACTTTGCTGCGCACCATCGATGCACTGAAAGAAGAATTCAGCATCGGTGTCATGGAGGCGGATATTGAGGCATCTGTTGATGCGGAGAAGATGGCCGAGGCCGGCGTCAGATCCATACAGGTTCACACAGGCGGGGAATGTGCTATGGATGCGAGCATGGTTCATCAGGCTCTGCAGGAATTTGATACAGATGGAATCGATCTGCTGTTCATGGAGAATGTTGGCAATCTGGTCTGCACGGCAGAACAGGATACGGGGGCAGATTATAATGTAGAAATTCTTTCAGTTCCCGAGGGAGATGACAAGCCGCTCAAGTACCCGCTCATGTTTTCAGTCTGCCAATGCGTGCTGATCAATAAAATAGATACGAGAAACTGGTTCGCTTTTGATGATGCGGCCGTTACAGAACGCATCCACCGGCTCAATCCTGATGCGGATGTAATCTTCCTCTCAGGCAAAACCGGCGAAGGCTTCGATCAGTGGATCGAGTGGTTGCGCGCCAAACTCCGGTAACCTCAGGACTGATCCGGATGTTTCTTTTCCGGCAGGTTCGTGAGTAATACCGCTGCAACTACAAGCGCAGACCCGATCATCATAACAACGGTCAGGACATCACCCACGAGGAAATGTCCGAAGATGCAGGCGAGAACAGGCTCAAGAGTATTGACAAGCGCTGCGTTGCCCGGACCGATGAGGCGCACGCCGATGGCATAGAACAGGATTGCCAGGAACACGCATACAACGGACAGAAGGATCATCATTCCGATCTGTGCAGGCTCTGTCACAAAGAGCGGCTTGCCGCTCAGAAAACAACGGATAAAATTGACTGCAGCAGCAGACGCCATCACGTATCCCGCGACGGCGAAGCTGCTCTCTTTTTTTACGCTCTCCGCAGAGAGGCCAAATAAATAGACCACATAGCCAACGGCTGCGAGAAATGCAAAGAATACGCCGATGAGGTTGACCTCCATGTCCGGCGACCACACGATCAGGCACAGCCCGCCAAAGGACAGCAGTACCGCGATGATCCTGGCCGCCCTTACCGGCTCCCGTCCCGTAACCATTTCAATGGTCACAATCATCGCAGGGAAGGTGAAAGAGACGATAGTCGCCAGAGATCCGGATATATAATCGAAGGATATATATAATGTAGTCGACATGCCGATATAGCCTGCACAGGCGACAGCCATTGTGAGTGCGGCGCTGCGTGAAAACCTGAATGGAATCCTTCGAATCAGCAAAAACGCCCACATGATAATTGCAGCATACAGGAACTTATTGAACAGGAGAGTCTCTGTCTCAACACCCATTCCGAATGCTATAAACGAAAAAGACGGTACAAGCCCATAGCAGATTGATGTAATTGTTACGCATATCGCGCCGAGAATCTTCGTATTCTTCGTCATGTTGTTCTATTTTCTCTGTTCCTCTGCTGCAGCCACATAGTCCAGCAGGAACTGCGCTCCGCAGATCAGGTCATCTTCTTTCGTGTTTTCCTCAGGCACATGGCTCCGGCCGTCAATACTCGGGACGAAAATCATACCCGCCGCTGTGTATGGAGCAAGCATGGCGGTATCATGAACCGCGCCGCTGTCCATCACTCTATACGCCAACCCGTTTTCTTCTGCAAGAGCTGTCATGGATCTGATCACTTCCCGAGAAAATGGAATCGCGGAAGAGTCTGCGACATCACGTATCACACACGCCACGCTCCGTGCTTTTGCAATTTCCGAGACCGCCTCCCGTATCCGGCAGACAGCATCTTCCGTATTCTCATTGCTGTTGCTTCGGATGTCAACGGTAAACTTCACGGTGTCAGGAATAACGTTGGATCCTCCCGGACTGACAGCCGCTTTACCTATTGTCGCAACAACGCCATTACCGGCATCAAGGGCAATTCTTTCGATGGCGGTTACCGCTTCCCCAAAAGCACTCATCGGGTCACGTCTTCCCTTCATCGGTGATGCACCTGCGTGATTCCCGAGTCCTGCGTATTCGACCTCAAGGACGTGCATCCCGAACACGGTATCGACGATGCCGATCTGCAGCCCCTCTGAATCCATTACCGGCCCCTGCTCTATGTGTAATTCGAGCGCAGTATCCACTCCGGTAAAGTCCATCGGAAATGCCTTTGCAAAGTCATCTTCATCCCAGTATCCGCAGTTCTTCAGGTGCTCCAGCAGGCTGGTTTCCTGTTCGTCCTTCAATTCATTCAGATCACCGGCTGTATACTTCCCTGTGAGAAACTTGCTGCCGGTCATCGTTGACCCGAACACAGATCCTTCCTCCTCAGCGTATATCATCAGAACGGCGTCTGTATGTACGCCATTGTCTGAGAACGTCCGAAGCATCTCCATTCCGCTCATGACTCCATAGATTCCGTCCAGCCAGCCGCCGTTTCTGACCGTATCGATGTGAGACCCGACGATTGTCGCCGCATTGCTGTCCGGCGGGGAAATACGCATGTTCCCAACAGCATCCGTCTCCATGCAAAAGCCATATTCCCTTGAGATACGGGCCAGATACTCTCTGACCCGTCTGTCTTCTTCTGTGTATGAAAATCTGGTCACTCCCTGTCCGGGCGTCGCTGTAATCTCTCTGAGAGCATACAGGTCGTCCAAAAGCCTCTGACCATTTATCCTCATCTGTCATCCTCCCTCTTATAGGCAGCTCCGAAAGGCTGGCCGGCTACAAACTTGCCTTGTCCTTTATGACCTACATACTCCGCGTTGTCAACGATGACCTCTCCGCGCAGGAGGACTGTTTCCGGGCGGCCTTTCTGCTCAAACCCTTCAAAGGCTGAGTAGTCCACACCCTCGGCAGTAGTCGCTGCGGATATGACACCCCTGTAGGACGGATCATAGATAACGATATCCGCATCGAAGCCCGGCGCCAGCTGGCCTTTATCAACAAGACCGTTTGTCTTTGCCGGCATGGTAGCATAGAGATCAACCAGCCTGCTTGGGGAGATTTTGCCTGTCTCTACGCCATAGGTCCAGAGTACAGACAGCCGGTGCTGCAGGCTCGGAGCACCGTTTGGAATATCTGCGAAGGATTTGCCTTCCCCGTATCCCATGTGCTTCTGCTCCGCATAGTCGAATCCGCAGTGGTCAGAGCTGACTGCATTGAGCCATTTACGGTCAACGGCTTCCCAAAGAGCATCTCTGTGCTCCTGCGTTCTGAGAGCCGGCGAGCAAACGAACTTCGCTCCCTCAAAGCCCGGTCTTGCTAGTTCTTTTTCGTCAAGCGTCAGATAGTGGGTGCACGTCTCACCGAAGATGCGCTGACCCCTCGCGTAAGCGTCTTTGATCTCCTGCAGCGCTTCTTTGCAGGTGACATGAACCACGTAGAGCGGAGCGTCCGCCAGTTCCGCAAGATATATCGCACGCCGGGTCGCCTCAGCCTCAACAACAGGAGGCCTGGACACTGCATGATAATACGGTCCGACTTTACCTTCTGCGATGAGCTTCTTGGTGAGCACATCAATCATATCTGCGTTTTCCGCGTGCACCATAATCGTTACGCCGGCTTCCTTGCCTTTGAGCATTGCATTCAGAATGGCATCGTCATCAGCATGGAAGAACTGGCCTTTGTACGCCATGAAAAGTTTCATTGTCGGATATCCGGCGTCAGCCAGCTTCGGAATTTCCTCGATGACTTCCGGCCGCGGATCGGTCATGACCACATGGAAGCCGTAGTCGACCATGGAGATGCCCTCCGCATCAGAAGCCTTATACTCCTCCAGAGATTCGATAAGGCCTTTGTCTTTGACCTGGTTTACGAACTCTATGACGGTCGTCGTTCCGCCCAGTGCCGCTGCGTTCGATGTTTCGAATCCGCGAACCTTGCTGCCTTTGTAAACAAAGGAAAAGTGCACATGCTGATCAATGCCGCCCGGGAGGACGTACTTGCCTTCTGCATCGATGACCCTGTCCGCTTCAGCAGCCGCATCCGCTGCAACAGCTTTGATCTTTTCTCCCTCTATGAGGATGTCTCCCTTAAACTGATTATCCGATGTAACAATCGTTCCGTTTTTGATTAAAGTCCGCATTCCTTACCTCCTCTGTTTCATAATTGCTGTATCTGCCAGATTCCCTGTATCTGCTATATTTGTATGAACAAAGTATACCACAATTCTCACCTGTGGTATAATCCGGTCAGGAGGTTTGAAACTATGAATACAGAAGATATCAAAAACCAGGCCCAGGGCGTACTGGACGGCGGAAAAGAAAAGGCCGCTGCATTTCTCGAAGACGGCGGGAAGATGGATCAGCTGCTTGAGCAGGTCGAGGCTAAGCTTGAAACTGTTCCGAAAGCAGGCGCGTACCTCGCTGACGTCCCTCGCATGATCGCGCTGCTGAAAGACTACATCCAAAAGGATTACACAGAGGTCCCAAAGAAGTCTCTCATCATAATCGTTGCAGCGCTTCTCTATCTTGTGAATCCAAAGGACATCATTCCGGACAAATACATCGGCGTCGGGCTCATTGACGACGCGGCTGTTATCGCAGCGTGTATCGCACTTACAAAAGGCGACCTTGCTGCATATGATGCATGGAAGGATGCGAAAGCTGAAGCAAAAGCATAAGAGCACACGGATACGCGAAACGCCCCCGCTTGCAAACGGGGGCGTTTTTCATACCGTTCAGATCTCCTTTTATAAAATTAGATTATGATATATTGTAACACTTTTTGAAAAGGCGAAAAACTTTTTGTATCCTTCTTCCGGTGATCGGTCCGCGGACGGCCGCCCGTGTTTCTTGACATGCTGCCTTCGTTGTTATAATTTATAACTAACCGCAGAGTTAGGGAGGATAAACTGCAGATGAAACTCAGTCAGCTTTCTGTTGATGAATACGCCCGCATCGAGACTGTCGGAGGCTCCGGCGAGCTCCGTCAGCATTTTCTTGATATGGGCTTGATTCCCGGATGTGAAGTGGAACTGATCAAGTTCGCTCCAATGGGAGACCCGATAGAAATCAGAATACACGATTATGAACTCTCGCTCCGTTTAGCGGACGCGGAACACATCACTGTTAAAAAAATACCTGCCCCTGTGAAGGATGATCCGGATAAAACGAAAGCCGCGAAGGCTGCCCTGCGCAGGGAAATTGAACACCCCGGTCTCGGTGAAAGCGGAATTTATCACGATAAGAATGACGAAAGTCCCCTCCCCGATGATACTGTGCTCACCTTTGCGCTAGTCGGCAACCAGAACTGCGGCAAGACCACCCTGTTCAACCAGCTGACAGGATCCAACCAGCGCATCGGTAATTTCCCGGGCGTTACAGTGGATCGCAAAGAGGGCGCTATCAAAGGATACCCGAACACGATTGTTGTCGACCTGCCGGGAATCTATTCGATGAGCCCTTACTCCAGTGAAGAAATACTCTCCCGTGATTTTGTATTAAAAGAAAAGCCGCATGCCATCATCAATATCGTCGATGCGACTAATATCGAAAGGAACATGTATCTGACGATGCAGCTGATTGAGCTGGGCGTTCCGATGGTTATCGCTCTCAATATGATGGATGAGCTCACAGGCAACGGCGGATATATAGATGTAAACCTTATGGAGCAGACGCTCGGCGTTCCAACCGTTCCGATTTCTGCAGCAAAAGGCGAAGGTATCGCTGAACTTGTAGACCATGCGATACATGTCGCACACTATCAGGAGAAGCCGAGCAGGCAGGACTTCTGCGATGTCAGCGACCATGGCGGCGCGGTTCACAGAGGTCTCCACGCTGTGGCACATCTTATTGAGGACCACGCGCAGCGCGCGGATATCCCTCCGCGGTTCGCTTCGAGCAAAGTCCTCGAAGGCGATCATCTGATTATCGATCAGCTCCAGCTTGACGATAACGAAAAGGAAATGATCGAGCATATCAGCGTGCAGATGGAAAATGAACGGGAACTGGACAGAAGCGCGGCTATCGCTGACATGCGTTTCGCCTTCATCCGGAAGCTGACAGAAGCATGCGTAACAAAAGCCCGTCACAGCAAGGAGTACGAACGCAGTCAGGCATTGGATAAGGTGCTCACCGGAAAGTACATTGCGATCCCTGCATTCATCGTAATTATGGGGCTTATCTTTTTCCTGACCTTCAATGTGATCGGGCCGTTCCTGCAGAATCTGATGGCGTCAGGTATCAGTGCGCTTGCAGAAGCGACAGATGCGGCAATGACCAAAGCGCATGTGAATCCTGCACTGCAGGGTCTTGTCGTAGATGGGATATTCGAAGGCGTCGGCACAGTGCTCAGTTTCCTGCCGATTATCGTAACCCTGTTCTTCTTCCTGTCCCTGATTGAAGACAGCGGATATACGGCAAGGGTTGCCTTCCTGACTGATAAGCTTTTGCAAAAGATCGGTCTGTCGGGAAGGAGTATCGTTCCGATGCTCATCGGCTTCGGCTGTACTGTCCCCGCCGTCATGGCGACGCGGACTCTGCCGAGTAAGCGGGACCGCCGTATGACGATATTGCTTTTGCCGTTCATGAGCTGTTCTGCGAAGGTTCCGATCTACGCATTCTTTGTAGCGGCCTTTTTCCCCGGATACGGCGGATTCATCATGACCGGCCTATATGTATTAGGAATCATCGTTGGTGTCTTGATTGCGATTCTCTATCGCCATACTCTCTTCAAGGGGGAAGCAGTCCCATTTGTTATGGAACTGCCCAACTACCGTCTGCCGCGGCCGAAGAATGTAGGTCATCTTCTTTGGGATAAAGCAAAGGATTTCCTGCAGAGAGCTTTTTCAATTATACTTATCGCTACAATTATTATATGGTTCCTGCAGAGTTTTGATACGCACCTGAATATGGTCGCAAACCAGGAAGACAGCATCCTGGCCATGATCGCAAACTTCATCACGCCGATCTTCGCACCGGCGGGGCTGGGGGACTGGAGACTCTGCGTCTCTCTGATAAGCGGCTTTATGGCAAAGGAAAGTGTTGTATCCGTGCTCAACGTCTTGTATGCCGGCGTCGGCATCTCTGCGGTGATGAACAGCCTTCAGGCTGTGAGCATTCTGATTTTCAGTCTGCTGTATACACCGTGCGTTGCCGCGATTGCATCCATTCGCCGTGAGCTGGGCAACAAATACGCCATCGGCGTCGTGCTCTGGCAGTGCTTCATCGCCTGGCTGCTGGCGGTAATCGCCTATCAGGCGGGCAGTATGTTTTTGTTTTAATTATGTGAGGTATCTATTATGGCAATGAACTACAAGTGCATGAATCCATTTGAATTCACTCTGCCGACCAAAATCGTCTATGGTCCGGGCTGTGTGGGAAAACTGGCTGAAGAGATCGCCGCAATCGGCGGCAGAAAACCGTTGGTCATTACTGACCCGGGAATTGTAAAAGCCGGAATCGTCGCCATCATTACAGATTTTCTGGATCAGAGCGATATCGAATACGCGGTATTCGATGGTGTAGAAGCAAATCCAAAAGACGTCAATGCGGAAGCTGCCGCGAAGATCGCCCGGCAGGAGGGTGCAGATTTCCTCATCGCCGTGGGAGGCGGAAGTCCTATTGACTGCGCAAAAGCCGTCGGCGTCCTGCTTGCTCACAATGCGGAATTCATTAAACCGTACGAGGGAAAGACCGCCGCAACACTTCCGAATCCTCCTCTCATTACGATCCCAACAACATCCGGGACCGGAAGCGAGATAACCTTTTCATCGGTAATCACCGATACGAAGAACAAATACAAGATGACTGTCAAAAGCCCGTACACTGCTGCAACAACAGCAATCTGTGATCCGGAACTCACAATTTCCGTTCCTCCTGCTGTTACCGCCGCTACGGGAGTTGATGCGTTGACTCATTCCATCGAGGGATTCACAGCCACATGTTCCGAGCCCATCGGTGATGCAGCCGCTCTCTATTCGATTGAACTCATCGCCGGCAATCTGCTCCGGGCATACCGTGACGGATCTGATCTTGAAGCGCGCAGCAACATGCTCATGGCAAGTATGCTTGGGGGCATCTCCTTCAGCCATTCTGATGTGGCGAGCGTGCACTGCATTGCAGAGGCTCTCGGCAGTATGTATGATCTGCCGCACGGCACCTGCAACGCCATCTTCCTGCCGTTCGTCATGGAGTACAACATGTTGTACTGCATCGACCGTTACGCCCGTGTTGCCGCCGCATTGGGAATCACTTTTGACACAGAAGAAGAAGGTGCTGCAAAAGCTGTAGAATACGTCAAACAGCTTACAAAGGATGTGGAACTTCCGACATTCGCGTCTCTTGACCCTGATCCCACCGACTTCCCTGCTCTCGCAGAAATGGCATACAAAAACGGCTCCAACGGAAGCAATCCGCGTCCGATGGAGACCGCTGATTATGAGGCTTTGCTGAAGATCGTATACGAGGCGGGCATCTAACTGTTGTCTGAATCTGCTGCGGCGACGATTGTCCCGCAGCTTTTTTTCTCGTCTTCAAAGCGCATGATTTCATCCCCGCATTTCACCGGTGTTTCCAGTGTGATTCTGTCCAGTTCCCGGATCATCTCCGGCAGTTTCTCTTTGTGTACCGGTGATACGCTCCTGACCGGAAGCAATCCGCCGTCGGACAGCCTGACGGTCGTCGTCAGAATCCTCTGCGGAGCAACTCTCTCCTGCTCCGCAAATGCAGCGCCCCGCTTGCACTTATTCCCTTCGTATTCACCCAGATCTTCGTTATATCTTACCTGGCATCCCGTTGGGCAAAGTGTGCATGTCACCACACCCTCTTCCGGGAAACCCTTCGCCATGGATGAAGTCCTCGTCTCATCCCAGGCCTTCATTCCGTTGTTCCTCAAACGGGCAACCGCGTTTTTCCCTGCCAGTTCGCCCTGCTCTGACACAAAATCCGCCAGGTCCATGATCCGTCTGGCGTTTCCGCAGGCGAATACGCCCGGAATGTTTGTCTCAAGATACCGGTCGGTCATCATCCCATTTGTCTTTTCATCCAGTTCAACGCCGACTGTCTGCGCTACTTCATTCTCCGGTATCAACCCTACAGAAAGAACCAGCGTATCACATTCTATGATCCGCTCAGTCCCTCTGATCGGCTTCATTTCTTCATCTATTTCAGATATCTCAACTGCTGCAAGCCTGCCTTTGCCGATGATTCTGGAAACAGTGTGACTGCAGAATATCGGAATGTTGTAATCATAGAGGCATTGGCTGACATTTCTCGAGAGCCCTGCAGGTTCCGGAAGCACTTCAATAACCGCCTTTACGTCCGCGCCTTCCAGACTCAGACGCCTCGCCATGATCATGCCAACATCTCCCGAACCCAGAATCACCACTTCTCTGCCCGGCATGATATTTCTTATGTTCACGAGGTTCTGAACCACACCTGCAGTGAAAACGCCCGCAGGTCTGGAACCCGGAATTGCAATCGCCCCGCGCGTCCGCTCTCTGCAGCCGGTTGCCAGTATTACCGCTCCGGCCTCTATCTTCATGAGCCCCTCTGCACAAATCGCCGTGACAACAAGCGGCTCATCCGGCGCATCGTCCCCGCGCCTGTCGATCCGCAGAACATGACAGCCCAAAAGCAGTTCAACTCCTGATTGCTCTGCTTCTTTCTCTGCCTTCAAAGCGTATTCAGGTCCTGTGAGCTGCTGCCTGTATCGTATAATTCCGAACCCGTCGTGCACACATTGGTTGAGTATGCCGCCGGCGCGGCTGTCACGTTCAAGAATCAGCACACTCTCCGCCCCCGCTTCACGGGCACCTTTCGCTGCGGCGAGTCCTCCCGGACCTGCTCCGACGACGAGTACATCGTATTTTTCTTTCAGCGTGTTTTTCCTGTCCATCACTTCACCCTGCCGCGGAACAGTTCACTTCCTGCGCTTCTGTATGTTATCTTCTCCGAGTTGATCCCGTATTCCCTGACAAGCATGTCGACGATTCTGGTCAGGCAGTATCCCCCATTGCATCTTCCTGTCGTAGCCCAGGCCCTATACTTTATCGCTGAGATACTCTGTGCGCCCAGAGGGTTTTCGATTGCATCCCGGATTTCCCTCTTTGTAACCTTCTGACAGCGGCAGATGATTTCCCCATACTCAGGGTCTTCGCTGATCAGCCTTGCCTGGTCTTCCTCATTGAGTTCACGGAACCTGACCGGGCCTCTTCTCTCCGGAACAAAGTTCTCCTTTTTCTCAAGAGGAGTTTTTTCTTCAATTATGCTGCGGACCATCCGGGCAATCGGTATGGATGCGGTGAGCCCCGGCGACTCTATTCCAATGAGGTTTATGAGCCCCGGGCGGGCTTCTTCTTCCTTTATTACAAAGTCTCTGTAGCCGCCTTCATCCGGCGGAGCGAGTTTCGGACGTATGCCTGCATAACTTCCTATGATATACTTTCTCTCAATCGCCGGCAGCAATGCTTTTGCCTGCTCAAACAAACCGCCCATAACCTCACGCGTACAGGATAAATCGTCTATCTGCGATATATACTCTGCACTCGGACCAATGATGATGTTCCCTGCAGAAGTCGGTGTGAGATGAACTCCCAGCCCGCCGATTCCTTTCTTCGGTGCAGGGTAAACCGGCATCGGAAGCAGTTGTTCCGCAACCTTGTCCAGTATGAAGTATTCGCCGCGGCACGGAAATATCGTATAGCCGGTTACACCGGCCATACTTGAAACTCTATCTGAGCTGAGTCCCGCGCAGTTAATCAGATATCTGCATCTGTATTCCTCCCCTGCCGACGTCTTCACTATAAATCTGTCGGCATCGCTTCTGCCGATGCTGATGACCTCGCTGTTGAATCTGAAATCTACTCCGTTTTCGAGAGCGTTTTCCGCCAGGGCGACGCAGTAGAGGAAAGGGTCGAAGATGCCTGTTTCCGGGGAGTACATTCCTCCGATGCCCTCTACGCCAGGAACGATCCGTCTAAGCTCCTCCTCATCTATTATTCTGAGACCTTTGCAGCCATTTCGTCTGCCCTGTTCGATCGTTCTGCGCAGGGTCTCCATATCCTCATCATCAAACGCGACCAGAATTTTTCCTGTCTTCCTGTATGGAACATCGAGCTGCCCGCACAGTTTTTCAAAGCCTTCATTTCCTTCGACACAGAGGCTGGCCATGAGGCTTCCTGCCGCATTATTAAATCCGGCGTGCACGACCGCGGAGTTTCTTCCGCTGATGCCGCCGGCCACATCACACTCTTTTTCGAGGACGACGATATTCAGTTTATACTGTGATAACTCACGCGCAACGGCGCATCCGACGCCGCCTCCGCCTATGATGACCACATCTTTTGAAGTCCTCATCGGGCAGTCCCTCCTTATTTGTTATTATAGCACACCGCTTGTGCCGCTGTTCTGCGAATGATAGAATGAGCCTGTACAAAAGCAATTCAAACATTACAGATAAAGGGGATCCCCGAAATGACAATCGCGAAACACATAAGACAATCCGCCGGTAAACGAAGTATGAAAAGAACGTCACTGCACGCGCTCTGGATCGCCGCACTGATGATCTGCTGCTGCGCGTTCTCTGCGCAGTCCGTTCACGCGGCCGGCAATTTTACCATTGAAGACTATGACATCGAAATGCAGGTGAACGAGGATGACACCTATCTGATTACCGAGACTCTGGATGTTCATTTCACGAAACCAAGTCACGGGATATACAGAGTGATTCCTTACAAAGCGACTCTTGACCGTGACGGACAGGAAACCACATTCTATGGCCGCGTCCGTGATTTCAACATGCTGAGTGGGCAGCCTGTCAGCCGTGAAAAAGGCGAGGATGCGTATTACTATCGAATTGGCGACGAGGATGAATATGCAGATACAGATACCACATACAAACTTTCTTATGTTTTCGACATGAAGGGCGATCACCTGAGCGGTGCAGATGAAGTGTACTACAACCTCGTTGGAACCACGTGGGAAGCTCAGGCGATTGAGCACGTCAGCTTCCGCGTAATCTTCCCGAAGGATATCGACACCAGCAAAGTCGGCATCAAAACGGGAAGTCAGGAGTATGTGCCTTTTGACACAGAAGGAACCCGTATCATAAAGGGAGACACCTATCAGGACACCCTTTACGGCCTGACGATCCGGGCGCTTCTTCCGCAGGGTTATTTCACGAAGCAGGCCAGCACATCCAACCTGCTGATCCTGCTTTTGCTCGCAGTTATCGGTGCTGCAACGTTGTTTGGCTTCGTCCTCTGGCGCAGGTACGGCAAAGATCCTGCTATCGTCGAGACAGAAGAGTTCTATCCGCCTGAGGGTCTTTCCGCTCCTGAAGTAGCCTATCTTGAGAATGGCACCCTGATGAACCGTCAGGTCATCAGCATGCTGCTAACACTTGCGGACAAGGGGTATGTGAAGATTGTCGAAAAAGAAGTTGCACGCGGCAAGAAGAAGAAAAGAACAAAAACTGAATATGAAATCATCAAACTCCGGTCAGCCCATGATGCTACAGAGGATGAGCAGACTTTCATGAACGGGCTGTTTGAAAACGGTGAAGACTCCGTAGAATTATCGGACCTGAAAAACACCTTCTACACGACTGTCGACCAGATTGTCAGTGATATTGAAGACCGGTATGAAGATCGTCTTTACGATCCGAAGGCCGCCAATTTCGCGTACCTGCTGCGGGGCATTGGGTTCGCCGTCATGATTGCGATGTTTGTCATTTTCAAGATTCTCAACGGCAGTCCCTTCATCGTCGGACACGGTGATTTCCTGATCTACTGTGTGTTCGATATCATTGAAATCGCATTTCCGATCATAGGCTTTTACGGCATCGCAAAATGGATCAACCGTCCTAAAAAGAGCATCCCGGGATTTGTGTTCGGTTTTATCGGCTGGTCAGTGATGATTCTTGTGGGGTTTGGCCTTGCGGTTATTTGCGATACCTGTATGGGACCGCAGATTGTCTTTTATATGATAGGTCTTGGCATGCTCTTCCTGCTGTTCCTGATGGCTGCGCTCTGTGAGCGCAAGACAGATGAATACGCAGGGCTGCTCGGAAAGATCCGCGGTTATAAGAGATTCCTCACCATAGCCGAAAAGGACCGCATGGAGGCCCTCGCCGAAAGCGATCCGAATTATTACTACAGGAATCTTGCATTTGCATTTGCTCTGGGGGTTACAAGCGTATACGCTGAGCGTTTCGCATCAATGGCAAACACTCCGCCTGAATGGTATGTTTCATCCGGCTATGTACCGGGAACAACATTTGACAGTGTTTCTATGATGGATTCGATGGATCATATGATGAGTACTGCGAGTTCCACCATGACCTCCTCGCCATCCGGCGATGGCGGCGGGGGCGGCGGTTTCTCCGGCGGCGGCGGTGCCGGCGGCGGAGGCGGCGGCAGCTGGTAAAGAAAGTATCCGGCAGCGCGCCTCTACAGCAGTGTGTCCATCGACACAGGCGTGTAAAACAGATTTTCTATTTCATCCCATGACAGATTTCGGTCTGACAGTATCCACATGAGTTTGGCGATCGTCGTCTCCAAAGTCATGTCTTTTGCTTCGAGTATCTTGAATGAACTTGCGATGCGTCTGCCCACTTCATATGTGTCGAGGTGGCTGCCTTCATAGGTGACCTGGGTCGTCATCGCAAGTATTTTTTCTTCCGGCCTGAATTTGGACAGTTCTTCAAACAGCACCTTTTCTATACTCTCGGGTATTCCGCCCGCTCCAAAGCTTTCGATAATAATGGCATCATACTGTTTGAATATTTCAGGTATCAGCGCCGGCGACATTCCCGGCGTCAGTTTCAGCAGAAACACATTCGGATTGATCCGGTTGTAGAATTCACACTTGTCCTCAGGAGTTCCACGGTCTGCACCTTCCGCCTTTCTGTAAAACGCTTCATCCGTCAGATATCTTATGACTCGCCCATTGTTGATCTCCGCGATTACGGGCAGATTGATGCTTTCAAAGGCAAGGGTGCTCATGGATCTTACCTTGCGCGCATGCGTACCGGCGATTACTTTCCCCGCGAAAACAATCTGAACGCCTTTTGAGTGAGGGTCTGCAGCGTAGAGAATGCTGTCCTGCAGGTTTGCCTTTGCGTCAGTGATTTCAAACCCGATCGGACGCTGTGCTCCGGTCAGGACGACGGGTTTTCCGGAATTCTGAATTGCGTAAGACAGGACCGCGGCAGTGTACGCCATGGTATCTGTGCCGTGGGCGATTACAAATCCATCGTATTCATCGTAGCTGCTGCGCACGGCGTCGATAATCGCGACCCAGTGGTCTGCGCTCATATCCGTACTGTCTATGTGAAACAGCTCTTCAATATCTATTTCAATATCTGAACTGATCTGCGGAAGATGATTTCGGAGTTGTGCGCTGCTCATCCCCGGCACGAGGCCATCGGGAGATTTAACCGAAGCGATTGTTCCGCCTGTTGTTAAGAGAAGTATCTTTGCCACTTCTAGCCCCTCTCTGTTATCGTGATCTATCCCAACGGAATTTCAACCACTTCTGCCATTTTGACAAGCGTGTGCTGTATCTGAGTGGATATTTCCTCTACCATACGCTTTCTGATTTCGTCGTTCTTCTCCTGCTCCAGACTCTCATAGAATGCGTCTTTTACATCCGCGCTGATATTATCCATACGGGAACTGAATGCGCTCTTTGGAACGAGCCGGCGGACAGCTTTCGGGATGTCGGCCGTCAGCATCTTTTCCTGCATCTTGTCCTTGCCGAGGAAAAGGATGACTACCGACGTGATGATGCCCACCATGATTCCGCTCGGATCCGCCAGGAACGGAACAAAACTGAATGTGGAAAGCAGTATGGCGAGAAGCGCCGTGACGATGGAATCAATCAGCAGCGTCATCTCGTTGATGGCGAACAGTTCCTTCGCATTCACCTTGATATCGATATCTGAAACAGACAGATACGATTTAAGGCTCAGAGCGGTATACGGGATACGGTGCTTAATACAGATCGGCACAGTGTACTCCTCCAGCTCTTCGATGACGGGACGCAGCCATGATGTGATTGGCCCCGCGAGCAGCTCTCTGGCTTCGTCCTCGCTGAGGAACTTTCCGATCTCAGCCTGCAGTATGACATCGGTATCTGAGAGCCTGCTGATCTCTCCCGATCTCCACCTTTCGAATATCGGAAGCGCAACTTTGGTTATGATAGGATCAACGAGCGAATCAACTGCGTCTTTGTAAAGCGTCGTAATGTGTTTGCTTACGATATCTTCAATCGTGTTTGACCTGACCAGCTGATCCAGTTCTTCCTTGAATTCTTTTAGGTCTTCATCGATCCGTCCGCAGTAAGCCAGACCTCTGGCAACGGAGAACTCGGGATCTGTGGCTGTAATTACAACAGAATCCTTGAATACTTCGGTACACCACTTGCGGATGGCAGGCAGTTTGCTCACGCCCCCAGTCAGGAAAATCAGCTCAGGCTGTTTGCCGGTGATGCTGTTCTTGACATCTTTGAGGGATTCAATGAATACCTGGCGGAACGAATGTCCGTCCAGCTTGCTGATTTTCTTATTCACCAATTTGTCGGCGATATCTTTGTCCATTTTCAGGGTCAGTTTGACCGGAAGATTGTAGTGCAGAACGATGCTCTCCACGCATTTGTTTCTGCTCCAGTACTCCTCATCCGAGAAGTACTTTTCCTTGAGTCTTCTCGCCGCGAATTCCGCATATGTGCGCCATGGTTCGCTCTCATCAAAAACAGACTGTATCTTCTTTTTGAAGAGTCCGGATGCCGCAACCGATTCATCTAACAGAATCTCATCCATCAGGCCTCCGCCGAGCATTACCTCTCCCGCGGTGCGCATCTCTACTTCCTTTCCGCCCATAATATACGCAAAGTCTGTAGTCGATGAACCGATGTCCACCACGAGGACCGGCTTGGACAGAATGTCCACGCCGATCTGCAGATGCTTGGACTGGCATGCGCTGACCATCGCCGCCCTGGATTCCGATATGATCTTGACCGGAGGATATCCTGCACTCTCGAATATCTCGCGATAGTGCTCCCTCGCGTTTCTGTCCCATCCCGCAGGGCAGCCGATGTATATGCTGGTTTCCTCATTTCTGATGAGGTCGCCGCTTCCGTACAGTTCTCCAAGAACTCCGGCGGCAAAACTCTTGATATCGGCAGCGCTGGATCCATCCGTCAGGAAGCGGCTCTTGAATCTGAGTCTGCGCTTGGTGACATTATCGGCATAACAGGCTTTTTCACCTATCATAAGTTCACCTGAGTTCAGCTGCGCATACGCGGTGATGAAACTCTTTTCACCCGCTACAGTTATCATCTCAGGCGTAACCTGATCTTCCTTGTACAATCTGGCGATGGCGCTCTCAGCGTCTCCCAGGTCAAATCCAAAAAAACGATCCATTTAGTCCGTTCCTCCTCACTTCGATCCTGTCGAAGCAATTCCCTTTCTGAGCAGATTGCCGTCAGCGACAAGAGCCGGCCTTATGGTGCCTTCATACCGTCCCGGCATCATATCAAAATACCGCGCTGTTTCTTCGCTGTAATCGACAGCTTCAATCTGCTGCTTGTGGAGATAGTATTTGATCTCGTCTATCTTTTCTAACGCGTATTCAGCGTCCTTGCTATAGGAAGCAGCAAGCAGATCGGAAAAGATGTCCAGTTCAGAAGAAGATGGTTTGTGGCCATCTATGAGACCCGCTTCATCCCGCTTGTCCCAGCGTTCCATGGACCTGATCTCTTCCAGACTCTGGTCCACAGAGAGAATCGCGTTTCTGAAGTTCCTGTACACTTTGTTCGAGTCCACCTGAACCTCTACACGCTGGCTGCGTTTCGGAGCTTTCGCCCGTTTGCGTCTTGCAAGCAGCCCGGCGATAAACATGGACGCCAGTCCGCCCGCCGCGAAACCGATCGGTTTCAGAAGCGCTGCATCGAAGTTCTTGATGCTGTCCAAACCATCATTGAAAGCCGGTGCGATAAAAGGAAACAGTCCCAATCCGCACAGGACAAGTCCGCCGATCAGAAACAGGAACACAAGGGGGTTGACTCCGCCTTTGCTCTTGTCTTTGCCTTCACCTGTGTCCCCGGTTTCCCAGACTTTTGTTTCTCCTACAGAATCAGCTAAAGGCAGGGAAAGCCTGATCGCCTGCATCATGTACGCTGCAGCATCCCTTTCACGATCATTGCTGCACTGTTCATTGTACATCAGGAGAAGTTTATCCAGTTCATTCTCCAGGACTCTGACGGCTCTCTCCGCTGCCTTTGAAGCAGCGAGCTCTGTAAGCAGATTATCTTTGTCTTTTTCCAATATATCTATCAGTTTCATAACAATATTATTATAAGATATTCTCGGCGATAATTAAACCGTTTCAATAAAAACTGAGGACCATTTTGCCGGTCCTCAGTAATGCTTTTATTCTTTCTGTGAATTTGATGAATCGTCAATCGTCTGACCGGGATCCTTCTGCAGGCGGAGCTTCAGTCGTGTCAAAAACTTGTATATCTGATAATCCGCGGTACTGCAGCGCAATTCTCTCGCAAAAAAGAGTTCATCATTATGCGATGGTTTGCTGAAATACACATCTCCTTTTTTGTCCTTTTCCTTGTGTTCCATATACGACTTTAAGGTGTAGTGATTCAGTTGAACCGGTATGGCTTTCTTCGCCGCAGGATAATAAGAATCTGTAATAAAACGGTTAAAAATATCCACTGGAGGAACCGGGGTGTTGTTAACGGAAGTCCACAAAATATGGAACATGGACTTGTTTTTCGGGTCGTTCCACAGATAGTCATAATGCGTGTTGTAAAAACACTTTCCCTTGTTATACAGTTTCTCAGAAGCAACAACAAAATCTTCTATTACCAGTCCATTCAGATCCCTGTCGACCATACCTCCGGAATTAAAAACACGCCAATAGATCAGCACTGCAGGTTTTTTAGAAAATCTGTTTAGGAATTTAGGGAAAGAATTCTCCGCTACGGGAACGATGAATTCATCAACATCGATAAACCCGATCCAGTCTGATTCGTTTCTGAACCGGCGGATGCAGTCTTCATATGCTTCGACTTGCGCATGCTCCTTCGGCCACTTGACCAGAGTAATGATTCCCTTTTCGATATACGGCTGAATAATACTTTCATATCCATCCGAAGAGTTGTTGTCATAAAAATAGAAATGATCGATTCCGATCATCATATGATATTCAATCCATTCCCTGAGATAGGGTGCTTCATCTTTGAAAATCTGACAGATGGATATGTTGTATTTCCTCTGATCCGGATCTGCAGGTGGAGTAATCTTCATCCGCACCTTAAGAATAAATTGGTTCGCGCAGCGTTTAATGTTTTGCTTCCATGTCCATCTGCTCAGTGGCCGGAAATACGTAAATGTCGCATTATCTGTTATATATTTCATTGTTTAGTCTTCTCTCTCTGCACACAGGGTGAACAGCGAATCGGGTCTTCTTTTTTATTATATCAAATGTGTAGCCCAAAGAGGCAGATTTTGATAAAATGCGGTTATGAATTCACATGCAAAGGCAATCGCAGCGGTAATTGTCGGAAACACAATCTTCGGCTTCAGTTTCATATTTTCAAAAATGGCCCTGCAGATTACGCTGCCGAGCGTACTCATCGCAGTTCGTTTTGTCATGGCATTTGTTACTCTTAACCTGATTGTGGTTTTCGGAAGGATGATCCGGGTATCCGATGGTCATGGAGGCAGGAGACCTCTGGTGCGGTTTTCACTGCGCGGAAAGCCGCTGCGCAATGTCCTCCTGCTGGCTCTCTTCCAGCCGATACTTTACTTCCTCTGCGAAAGCTATGGTATCGTCTACACCTCGGCTGCTTTTGCCGGAACGATCATCGCGGTTATTCCGGTTGCGGGAATTGTATTCGATGTGCTCATCATGCACTCAAAAGTACGTCTGCGTCAGGTCGTGTGCGCTGTCCTGTCAGCAGTCGGTGTTGCCGTCACAACGATAGGCGCAGAAGGAATGAAGTCGTCAGCTCTGGGACTGCTTATTCTTTTAGGCGCTGTCGCTGCCGGCGCCCTGTTCTATGTGTTCAGCAAGAAATCCGGTGATGATTACAACCCTCTCGAGCAAACGTATGTCATGTTCGCCCTCGGGAGTCTGGTCTACACCGTATTTGCGCTGGTGCAGTGCCGCGGACAGTACGGCGAGCTGATCTTCGCTGCTCTCGGACAGCCTCAGTTCATCATCTCCGTCCTGTACCTTTCCGTCGTTTCTTCTGTTACAGCGTTCATCTGTCTGAATTACGGAACTGTACGCGTGACTGTATCCGAGGCATCGATCTTCGCAAATTTAACGACAGTTATCTCGATCATAGCCGGTGTTGTCTTCCTGCACGAAGTGTTCACGCCGTTTCAGATCGTCGGCGCAGTTGTCATCCTGGTCAGCGTATTCTTCGCGAACCGTCAGCAAGGTTCGGCACAGGAATTATCTACTCACAAATAAGGAAAAGATATTATGGAACTGGTTGTAAAAAAAGGCAGACCGGTGGATTTCATGGACAAAGTCATTCCGGCAATGGGTCACAAGCCTATTTTCACCGCACTGTAACTCTGTCCTATGCTCTGATATCCGTCAGCTGCGCGCCGAAAGGCAGCAGAGAGAGCTTCGCAATCTTGAAGAACTGCATTCCAAACGGGATTCCGACGATGGTTACACACCACAGAAGACCAAAGCATGCGTTCTCTATTGCCATCCACCAACCAAAGAAAATGATCCACAGCAGATTGGCCAGGAAGGATACCGCTCCGCCTCCGAAGTCAACAGCCTTTTTGAATGGGAAGAAGGACAGTGATGCAAACTTAAAGCACTGCCGTCCCCACGGAATGGCTATGATCGTGATGCAGCAAATCAACCCGGCGAACAACCAGGACAAACCGCTCAGAAATCCTCCGAATATAAACCAAAGAAAATTACCTATTGATCTCATTTTAGTTTCCCCCCTTTTTCGTATAGTTTTCCCTTTTGTGCGTTTATGGTAGCACTGTTATCTCGTGTTTCACACCGCTTAAAGTGCGGTTTGCGCAGCTGAAACACCGCAAAATCTGAATAACTATTCCAAAATTGCGCAGGCATTGGCTACGGTTAGAAACGTTCCAGCTTGCCGGCGCTCTCCGCCCAGATACCCCAGCTTTCCGTCAGGAGTTTGCGGCCCGCGTACATGGACGCCAGTGAATCGTCCAGCGGCGGTGCGATTTCGACGATATCAAATCCGATGATGTTCAGTTCGCGGAAGAGCTTTTGCACTAATGTCATAGCCATTCTCGAAGTAAGTCCGCCGAACTGCGGCGTTCCGGTCCCGCCGGCATATGCCGGATCCAGGGCGTCGATATCAAAGGTCAGGTATACCTTATCGAACTGTTTCATCTTCAAGATGCAATCGTCGGCAACTGCTTCGATTCCTTCATGATAACAGTCGTAGGCTGTTTTGACCTGAATGTTTCTTCCTCTGCTGAATTCAAATTCATCCGGTTCGATAGACCGGATTCCGATGAAATATAGATTCCTCTCGGATCCGATGTTGGACATTTCCAACGCTCTCTGCTCAGTGGAGCCATGGGAGAGAGGATCCCCTTCCAGTTCATGGCTCAAGTCCATGTGCGCATCGATATGGATGATTCCAAATGGCTCGCCCAGCGCAGCATTCACACCCCGCTCAACAGGTATCGTCACAGAGTGGTCGCCTCCGATCATGGTGAATCGAACGCCGTCTTTCACCAAGGTCTCGACAAAGTACTGTACCTCTGCAAAGACTTCATCCCGCGGGCCTTCGAAGTTGCCTGCGTCCATCACCACAAAGTCTCTGAAATAATCCAGTCTTTCTGTGCACGGCGTTGCGTGGTCGGTATTCGCCCTGAGCAGGTCCGGAGCCTGTGCGGCGCCTCCTCTGTAGCTGACACCCCCATCATAAGGGATACCGAAGATAACGGCATCCACATCGGCTGCCTTTGCTTCCGGTTTGTTTAAGCCGAACCATGTTTCCGGCTTCAGTGCATGTTCATTCTTCTTGTTCATATTCTGTGCCTCCTGTCGTTCCTCTTTTCAGACTATATGATACATTATTCAGGATTTTATTCAAATAAAGAACTGAAACAAAAGAACTCCGCATCGCAGACACGGAGTTCTTTGATATTCATGAGTATATGCACGTCATTAATCATCAGACCGTTCTCCGTGACCCGCTTCACTGATCTCTGCGGCAGGTTCCTTGGCAGGAAGCTGCGCGACGACGATCGCAACGAACATGAGAATACACCCGATGATTTCTCTTGCTCCCATGGTCTCCCCAAGCAAAATCGCACCTGCAATTACAGCAAAGACTGACTCGAGGCAGAGTATCATGGACGCCAGCGCCGGTTCAACATCTGCCTGTGCCACTACCTGTAATGTATACGCAACGCCGCACGACATGATGCCTGCGTACAGGATATTGAACCAGCCCGCAAACATATCCGAAATGCCCGGAAGCGCAAATCCCATCGCCGGGTCGAGAAACGGCGACAAGATGCACGAGAGAATTCCCGCTACGAAAAACTGTATGCATGACATTTTGACTCCATCGACCTTCGGGGAGAAATAATCTATCGTCAGGATGTGGAACGCGAACATGAGTGAGCAGAGCAGGATGATCAGGTCCCCTTTATTGACCCCGCCAAACCCTCCTTCTGCAGGAATGCACAGAAGGTAGAGGCCTACTGCCGACGCAGCGACACAAGCCCAGAATATCGGCCTGATTTTCTTCTTGAGAATCAATCCGAGAAGCGGTACCAGAATGACGTACAGCGCAGTGATAAAACCGGTTTTGCCGGCTGTTGTATAACACATGCCGACCTGCTGGATATTACCCGCAAGCATCAGAGCCAGTCCGCAGCAAACACCGCCAAGCCAAAGTGTCTTCTTCTCCTGCGGTGATTCGGCGTGATATGTCCCCCTGTTTTTCGCAATCCGACTCATGATGTAAATGACCGGGAGCAGAGCAATCCCTCCGATCAGCGTACGCACGCCATTGAAGGCAATCGGGCTCATTGTGTCCATGCCGCTCTTCTGAGCGACAAAAGCAGTTCCCCATATGAGAGCTGTCGTAAACAGCATCATGCTGCCGCGTAATTGTCTTCCCATAATTCCACCCTGTCTTCTATTTCTTCCTCGTGTGTTTCATTCATCACACAGGTATTCTCTACAACTAAACAATATCACAGCTTTACGACCGAAACAACAAAAAAGGCCCCGGAATCTCCGGGGCCTTCTGATTATCAACGAAACAGTATTTACATACCGCCGCTTCAGCTGATCGGCTGCAGATATTTGGTGCTGTACTCCTCATATAAGCGATCATATTCCTGACGCTCTTCTTCATTGTCATGCGTTCTGTCGTGAGTGCTGAGTTCCCATCCGTTAAGCCTCTGCAGCAGGTGCTGGCAGACATTGTTGCAGTGGTCGGAGATTCTTTCGATATCGGTCAGCATTTCGATAAATGATACGCCGCGTTCAACCGTACAAGTTCCTTCCTTCAGACGCGTTGCATGATTGATCTTCATGGCGTCGACCATATCGTCAATTATTTCCTCAAGAGCCTCCACTTTAAGAACCAGCGAAGCGTCTTCCGTTTCATAGGCTTTTGACGTTGTTTCAAGAATCTCATTGATGGCATTTCTCAGATATCCAAACTCAACCATACTCTCATCGGAATATTTGATTCCGTCATGATGCATGATTTCGGATTCTTCGGCCAGATTGTCGATGTGATCGCCGATTCTTTCCATATCGCCTACTGTGTGCAAAAGCTCCGTCGCAAAGATGTTCTGTCTGGCGCTCAGCGGATGCTCAGTGATATGAACGATATATTCGCCAAGGACTGTCTCTGTCTTGTCGAGGAATGCCTCGTTGTCGTTTACGACCTGGCGCTTGTCTTCATCGTATTCATCGACGAGATCACACGCAATATTGAAACTGTCTCTTCCAGTGTCACACATAATGTTGATGACTTTTCTGCACTGCTCGAGAGCAACGTTTGGCGTATCGAAGAATCTCGGATCCAACATTGCCAGTTCCTGATCCATCTTCGTGTATTCGCTCTTGTCTTTCACGAGCTTTCCTGCAAGCCTGATGAGCGGATTGATAAACGGCAGGAACACAACAGCTACAACAACATTGAACAAGGTGTGGAAGTTCGCGACACCGCCCATGTTGACGGTATCGTCCCAGAAACTGAATCCTATGATTCCCTGATAGAGATAGATAGCGATCAGGAACAGAGCGGATCCAAGCACGCACATTGTTACGTCAATTGACACTGCCCTCTTGGCGTCTCTGTTTACGCCGATGCTTGCAAGAAGAACAGTTACGCACTTGCCCAGGTTGCATCCGATTGCAATCGGGGCCGCCATTGCGAAGGTAACCACGCCTGTTGACGCCGTTGCCTGAAGAACGCCGACTGCGGCTGACGAACTCTGCAGGAGGATCGTCACCATCATACCTACCGCAACGCCAAGGAATGGATTCGCAAAGAGTGTGAACACGCGGGAAAATTCTTCCGATTCCGCCAATGGGGCGAAGCTGTTCTGCATGAGCGTCATTCCCATGAACAGAATACCCAGTCCCATGAATATTCCGGTCTTATCCTTAACGGATTGGCGTTTTGACATAAGCATGATAAACGCGCTGACTACAATGAGAAGCGGCGCGAATGTGGATGGCTTGAGCAGCAGGAGCAGGATATTGTCACCGCTGATATCACCCATTCGCAGAATCTGCGCTGTGATTGTTGTGCCTATATTGGCTCCCATAATTACGGGAACACCCTGAGCCAGTTTCAGAATGCCTGCATTGAGAAAGCCGACGACCATGATGATTGTTGCCGCAGAGCTTTGAATAACTGCCGTTACACCTGCGCCCAACGCGACGCCTTTTGCCTTGTTGCTCGTCAGTTTCTCGAGGATTTTCTCCATCTTCGCACCGGCGGCGCTTTCCAGTGAGGATCCCATCAGCTTCATGCCGTAGAGAAACATTCCTATGCCGCCCAGCATCATAAGTACCGATTCAAATGTCAATGGTGTCCCTCCTTTGGAAAAGAAATAGTTATAGTGGTTCCATACTTCGGAGCGCTGACAAGATGGATCTCTCCATTGTGAATTGCCGCAGCGTGCTTCACGATGGAAAGTCCGAGCCCTGTTCCGCCCACTTCCTTTGAATGACTTTTATCAACCCTGTAAAACCTTTCGAAGATACGGTCCTGCTGATCAAGCGGGATGCCGATGCCGTTATCGTTTACTGTAAGTACCGTGAGGTCGTTAACAGTATTGATATCGACTTTTACACTTCCATGCGGGTTGTTGTATTTGATCCCGTTCTCACAGAGGTTGTAGACAATCAGCCTTAGAAGCTGTGCATAACCGTTGATTACACTGCTTTCTCCGGACAGTTCCAGTGAAACATTGGCAGCACGCGCCTCTTCATCGAGAGAATCAACCGCATCAATTGCGACCTCATATAGATCAACATCTTCACGGACCATATCCCTCATTCCCTCATCGAGATGGGACAGTTCCAGAATGTCATTTACCAGTGTGATCATTCTCTGGGATTCAGAATAGATTCTTTCAGCAAACTGCTGCACATCTTCTTCCTTGACCATTCCGCTCTTCAGCAGTTCCGCATACCCGGAGATGGACTGAAGCGGCGTTTTCAATTCGTGGGAAACATTTGCTGTGAATTCCTGACGCATCCGCTCCGCTTCCCGCTGCACTTTGCTGCGCTCTTCTGAAGCAATTCTTCTTGATAGATGATCGTATATGAAGTTCTTTTTTGTCATATTATTACCTGAATTTATATCCAACGCCCCGGACAGTTTCTATATTCTTGCCGTACGGTCCCAGTTTCGTCCGCAGCGTTCCAATGTGAACATCAACAGTTCTCGTCTCCCCTGCGTAATGGATGCCCCACACTTCGGAGAGAAGGTTTTCCCTTGAAAAAACGTGCTCCGGACGCCTCATAAACATCTGAAGAAGTTCAAATTCTTTTAAGGTCAAAGCAACGTCTTTCCCGTCAACGGTAACAGTATGCGTTCCTATGTCAATTCTGATATTTCCGGATTCAATAATATCCTCATTATCCTCCTGCTTCCCGAATCTTCTCAGGACAGCGTTGACTCTGGCGATCATCTCCATCATCCCGAAAGGCTTCGTAAGATAATCATCTGCTCCGCTATCGAGCCCGAGAACCTTATCGAACTCTGTTCCCTTCGCGGTAGCCATGATAACAGGGATATTATTCGTAGCCGGATTCGCCTTGAGTTTTTTGAGTAACTCCATCCCGTCTTCGCCCGGGAGCATGATGTCCAGCATAATCAGTTCCGGAATGCTGCCTTCCTGTGAGAGCGCATCAAAAAGCTCTCTTCCGTCATTGAATCCTAATGCTTTGTGGCCGGACGTTTCAAGGGCGTATACCATTAAGTCCCTGATTGATACATCATCTTCCACACAGAAAATCATGAATCTCTCCTGTTTATACAAATCAATATTACACCAATAATATAATACTATTGGTAATTAAAAACTAAAACAGTTATTTGTAAAATCTATGTAAACTTTTTTGTCTCCGGCAGCGCATCTGTCTGTCTATTATTGACTGTTATACTGTAATCTGTTAGAGTTGTTTCTGAACAGGGAGTAGTTCGTGTATGCAAGTATTATTGGATACACTGCGTATAACGTCATCACGTCCATGGGACCGGGATACGCACTGAAACAAGAATGAGACTGTATCGCATTTTGCTGCGGTGCAGTTTTTTACATTTCCATCATCTAAGACCGGAGTATTTTTATGCAGATGATTGCTTTGAATCTGGGAATTCTGATTGCCGGGTTTGTACTGTTGATCAAAGGAGCCGATTTTTTCGTCAAAGGCGCGTCTACGATTGCGCGTAAATTTGGTGTGCCTCAGATTGTAATTGGTCTGACGGTTGTCGCGATGGGAACGAGCGCGCCGGAAGCGGCTGTCAGCATCAGTGCGGCGATTTCAGGAAACGCCGACATCACCATCGGAAATGTAGTTGGCAGCAACATCATGAATGTACTCGTCATTCTTGGAATTACCGCTTTGATTGCTCCGATTGCCGTAGATCACAAAGCGGTAAAGGTGGATATGCCGTTCATGCTTGGAATTTCTGTTCTGCTTTTGCCCCTGGGACTCACAGGCGGAGTTGTGAACAGATGGGAAGGATTGCTTTTGCTTGCGGTGTTCACCGCTTATCTGATTTATCTGTTCCGCAGGGCGATGAAAGATTCCGTTGAGGAGGATGAACTGAGGCCTACCTATGGGCAGGGCAATATGTGGATGATCTTCTGGACGATCCTCGGTCTTGCCATGATTATTGTCGGCAGCAAATTCATCGTATACAGCGCGAGTGAAATTGCCCTGGAATTTGGCGTCAGCCAGAGGATGATCGCACTGACAATCGTTGCTTTTGGAACGTCGCTGCCGGAACTTGTAACTTCCGCAACAGCTGCCCGCAGGGGAAATACGGGGCTTGCAATCGGAAATATCGTCGGAAGCAATATATTCAACATACTGTTCGTCACAGGTCTTACGGCGGCGATCACTCCGATTGCCTTCCGCAGTACGTTTACGATCGATGCTGCCATTGCTGCCTTTGCCGCTCTCCTTCTGTGGCTGTTTTCTCTGAAAGGCAAAAATCTGGGCAGAATCAACGGCGGTGTAATGCTTCTCTGTTATGCCGCGTATTTCGCTTTTGTGTTATTCTTAAAGTGAACTTTGAGAATGCTTTTGAATAAAAAATTTAGGAAGGATTGAAAAATGACGAAGAAAATCATAGCGGTAAACGCCGGACCGAGAAAAGGCTGGAATACAGACACCTTGATTTCTGAGGCATCCAAAGGCGCAGAATCTGCAGGTGCAGAGATAGAGAGATTTGATCTGTTCCGGCTTGAACAGTACACAGGATGCATATCCTGTTTCGGGTGTAAAAAAGAAAAGTTCAAAGGCCGCTGTATCTGCCGGGATGGATTGATGCCGGTTCTGGATGCCATCAGGGAATCAGACGGCCTGATTATCGGCTCCCCTAATTATCTGTCTGAACTGACAGCATCTTTTCGCGCCTTGTATGAACGTCTGATCTTCCAAAACCTGACATACAATCAGGAGAATCCGTGCTGCAATGAGCATCCGATTCCTGTCCTGCTGATTATGACGAGCAATGCGCCTGATACTTTTTTTATGGATATGATGCGAAATTATCAGCAGACACTGAATCACTTCGTTGGACCGACAGATATTTTTGTCAGCGGCGACACTCTGCAGCTGAAGGATTATTCCAAGACGGATTGGCCGTGGACCATGTTTGATCCGGAAGCGAAGCGAAGAAGGCACGAAACAGTATTCCCGGAGGAATGCAAAACAGTATTTAAGATGGGAGCAGCGTTGGCTGAGTAAGGACGATTCTCTGAATCGTCCTTTTTTATACCTTGAATCTGTTGACGATCATCGCCGCCTGTTCATTCTCCATGCGCCGTGCCCGGTAAGAGTAAAAAACGTCCGCATTGCACATGGTACAAACATTGGATACAGCGATACGGTCATCCCTTACGCCCGCGTCCAGAAGTGTCATCCGGTTGGCCTCTCTCAGATCCAGGTGGTATTTCCCTCCCGGAACCTCTTTTCCATCATCTGCAAAGGCAGGATACCTTCGGAGGATTTGGTCCGCCGCGCTTCTGCCCCACTGTTCCGAAAACTGTTCATATACTTCGTCGCCCATCTCATAACAGTCTATGCAGATGCCCGGACCGATTGCTGCGTACAGATTGCGCGGGTCGCTTCCAAACTGCTCGGTCATGCGCTCTATTGCATTTGCAGGAATCTTTCCAAGTGTCCCTTTCCATCCAGCGTGTACAAGACCGACGGCCTTGCGCACAGGATCCGCAATATAAACCGGCGGACAGTCCCCTCCAAAAGCCGTCAGAATAACATCCGGCAAATCGGTAATCAGTCCATCGATGCTTCTCCTATGCGGCGGTTTCTCCGTCCGTAAAATAGGCCCAAGGTCATTCTCTGTAACCACGTAAACATGATTTGTATGCATCTGGTCCGTAATGGATTCGTGTTCGATCGAAGATTCCAGCTGCCTGGCCAGTAGGTCTCTGTTTTTGAACACCACCGGAGCAGCCTCAGTGTCATCTTCGGTTTTCATCACAACGACACGGAGACCTGTTTCTCCTTCGCCGCTCTGATCATCAAATGATTTGAATCTCGTAGAATACAGCGTTGGAACGCCCAGTTCGTCAAACATTTCAACAGACAGGTATGGAATCTGCTCTGTGTGGATGTTGAATATTCTCTTATGGTCTGAATACCGTATTTTCATCTTTACTTTCTTCCCGTCAGTTCTTCATTGATCATCTCGATGTGCTTCATTACAAGCGAAATCTGCTTTGACAGACTTATCAGTGCTTCCTCAGCATTCTTCGGATTGAGCGCGAGATAATTATGCAGCTCATCCTTAGGGATCTCCATCACTACAGTATCTTCATCTGCGATTGCTGAATATGGACTCGGGCGGTCAGCGTAGCAATTGTACACCCCGAAACACTTCTCGGTAGTGTAGACGCCAAGAAGATATTCGTCATCTGTTTCATGGTTTATATACAGCGATACGGTGCCCTGCATGACTTTATACAATATATCTCTGTTGTCTCCCTGCTGTATGATCGACTCGCCGCTATTGTACCTTGTCATGGTGCGGTCCTGTTCTTTGTACGTGTTCTCAACCGCATGGATGAGATTCGTCACGAACGAGTTGTACGGGGCAGGGACATTATGGACCTTCGCACGGTCTACAACAAAGCCATTGATTGCGTCGATTTCAGTCTTCTTTCCTATGGCAGAGCATTATCACTTCGTTATTCCTGCTGAGATACGCCCCATACAGGCAGCCTATCGTGCCCGATCCGATAATTGCGATTTTTATGAGAATACCTCCGTAATCAAATAACCAATCCACCCTATTCCCACTCGCCCCGGGCGACGATGCAGCAGCTGCCGCCGACTTCGATGGTCCACTTTTCATTCTTCAGCGCGGCGCGCACATGAAGTACAGAAAGCCTTCCCATGTCTTCGCCCTGGTAAACAGTATAATTGACATCATCGGCTCCGAAGTAGTTGTGATGTATCATATATCCTGCCAGATCACCGTTCGCAGAGCCTGTAGCGGGATCTTCAACAAAGTCTTCCATAAGGCATCTTGCCGCAAGGGTGTTGCCGCCCATGTCAACAAAAAAGATGTGGTTGCAATAGTTCTGTGGATGTCTCCCTACATAGGCGTTGAACTTCTCTTTATCCGTCACTAGTTTGGTCAGTGCTTCTCTGGTCTTAAGAGGAATGATAACAGCTTCCAGACCTGTCGATACCCACTGGATGGGATAGTCCTCCCGAATCTCATCGACTTCAATACCATATATTTCTGCGATTTCTTCTCTTGTCACGGTTTCACCAAACTCAGGAGGGTTCTGGCTCATGGTCATGCCATCTTCTGTTACGTCGACCGGGATCTGTCCAACTTTCAGGTTCAGTCTGACGGTGTCGTTACCTCCTCCTTCATAGCAATGTCTGATGACGTATGCAGTCCCCAGGGTAGGATGACCTGCGAAAGGCATCTCGCCAACGTTAGGAGTCCAGATCCGGACATCGTATCCACCATTCTCCTGCTTGTCTGAAAGAATAAATGTCGTCTCGGAGAAATTGATCTCGCGGGCTATTTTTTGCTGCTCTTCATCAGATACAGGCCGGTCCGCTTTCAGCACCAGCAGTTCGTTTCCCTGATATTTTTCTTCTGCAAAACAATCCACGATATAGAATTTCACTTTTTTATCTCCTTTTCTGCATTCACCCTCTAATACAGATA
>CACYBO010000170.1 GCA_902772685.1 uncultured Eubacteriales bacterium
CCCATCCGGCGCTCTGCATCCCGGAACTGATGCGGATCTTTATGGATGAGTACGGCTGCTCATGGGATTACGCCTGGGAAAGAGTGGTCGGTTCGGTTTCCTACACGAACCATACAGTTCTGGCAGAGGCGCTGAAGAAGTGGAAGACTTCCCAGGTCCAGGCCCTGATGCCGCGTGTGTTCTCGATCATTTCGGAGATCGACCGCAGGTTCCGCGAGTTCATGTACTCCAAGTTCCCGGGAGATCACGGCAAGGTCGACTACACGGCAGTGCTCGGAAACGGGCAGGTCCGCATGGCGAATCTGTCGGTCATCGGGTCGCATAAGGTCAACGGCGTATCCGCCCTGCATTCGCAGATCCTCAAGGATGACCTGTTCCACGACTTCTTCCTCGTGCAGCCGGACAAATTCACCAACGTCACCAACGGCATCGCGTACAGAAGATGGCTCTGCCAGTCCAATCCGAAACTGGCCCAGCTCATCGACGAATGCATCGGCAAAAATTACCGCAAGGACGACCGCAGGCTGGAAGACTTCTTCCGGTTCCGGGACAATCCGGACGTTTGCAAGAGACTGGAAGCGATCAAACGCGAGAACAAAGCCCGCTTTGCCGATAAGATCAGGAAGGCCTCCGGGAAAGAGGTCGATCCCGATTCCATCTTTATCGTGCAGGCCAAGCGGCTTCATGAATACAAGCGTCAGCTTATGAACGTACTCAGGATCATCAGCCGTTATCAGATGCTGCAGGATGATTCGGATATGAATATGAGACCGGAGACTTACCTGTTCGCCGCCAAAGCGGCGCCGAGCTACTTCCTGGCTAAGGAAGTCATCCGGCTGATCTGCAAACTGAGCGAAGAGATCGATCAGAATCCGAAGATCGCTTCGAAGCTGAAAGTCGTCTTCCTGGAGAACTACAGCGTCTCCATGGCGGAGGGACTCATGCCGGCAACGGAGATCTCCGAGCAGATCTCACTGGCAGGCAAGGAGGCCAGCGGCACCGGAAACATGAAGATGATGATCAACGGAGCGGTCACGATCGGAACTCTCGACGGCGCGAATGTCGAAATCCGGGAAGCAGTTGGGCCGGAGAGCATCTTTATATTCGGAAAGCGGGAAAACGAAGTGCGGGAGATTTTGCAGCACGGATACAATGCCTATCAGGTCTACGAGAGTGATCCTGTCCTGAAGCGGGCTGTGGACGCACTCGAAGACGGGTTCGCGGGCAAAAGCTTCGACAACCTCAGGGATTATCTGCTTCATCCGTCCTACAGCATTGCCGACCCGTACATGTGTCTGCTCGATTTCGAGGATTACTGCAGAGCTCACGATGATATTCAGGCCGCTTATGAAGACCGGGCCAGATGGAATACGATGTCTATTGAGAATATCGCGAAGGCAGCCAGATTTGCGGCGGACCGCAGCATACGGGACTACGCGGACAGAATCTGGAACACGGGAACAATAGAATAAAAACAGATGCCGGGGCAGATCGGAAGATTCGGGCCCCGGTTTTTATTGCCTTTCTATTTCAGGTGGATTCTGATAGAATGTGGGAAGCAGAAGTAAAGATAACGTGAAGGCTCAACAGAGCCGGGGAGGAATCGAAATGAAAACAGATCTTGGTATTGCTCAGGCGGTATTTCCTATGCCGGTGCTCATGGTAGCTGCCTATGATGAGAACGAAAAAGTCAACGTAATGAATGTTGCCTGGGGACAGATATGCGGCATGGACAAGATCATACTGTTTATTGGTGAAGGCAAGAAGACCAGACAAAACATCGAAGTGAGCAAGGCGTTTACAGTAGCTCTGGCGGACGAAGAGCATGTGGATGTGGCGGACTTCTTCGGAATCGCGACAGGAAACGAGATGGACGACAAGTTTGAGAGAACGGGTTACCATGCGGTGAAGAGTGATAAGGTGCACGCGCCTATCATCGAGGAGTTTCCTGTCGTAATGGAATGTGAGCTTCTTGAGTTTGTTAAGACGGAGCACATTTCGGGAGTCGTGGGGAAAATCGTGAATGTCAAGGCTGAGGAATCCGTGCTCAGCGAGGACGGCAAAGTTGATCCTGCTAAGCTGAAGGCGCTCGCCTTTGACAATTACCAGAACGGCTACTACTCCATGGGCGGGAAGTTCGCCGATGCATGGGATGCCGGAATGGATCTGATGAAATAAGCTGAACGGCAAAGAGGAGGCTGCGGGATGTCAGAACTGGGAACCGTATTCGACATCCAGAGATTCACAATAAGCGACGGACCGGGTATGAGAACAGAGATTTTCATGAAGGGCTGCCCTCTCAGATGCAGGTGGTGCAGCAATCCCGAAGGATTATCACAGCGCATTCAGCCCGGCATATACAGCGCGAAATGCATATCACGAAAAAACTGCGGTGACTGTCTGGCTGCATGTGAGCATGACGCGCTTATCTTTTCGCGGGGCAGAATCAGAAGTATCGACCGCGGCAAGTGCACCGATTGTTTCAGATGCATCGAAGAATGTCCTTCCGACGCAATCAGGAAATGGGGCTCGCGGATGACGGTTGAGGAATGCATGGAAGTCATCCGAAGAGATAAGGGCTTTTATGAACGTTCGGGCGGCGGAGTCACAGTTTCGGGAGGAGAACCGCTCATGCAAAGCAGGTTCGTCGCCTCTCTGCTCAGAGCCTGCAGGGAGGAAGGGATTCATACGTGCTGCGATACGGCCCTTTCGACTGACTGGGAGGATGTGGAGAGAATTCTTCCGCATACCGATCTGATCATATCTGACATCAAGCATATGGACAGCGCTGCGCACAAAGAGAATACCGGCGTTTCCAATGAGAGGATATTAGATAATCTGCGCAGGCTTTCCCGTACCGGGAGCACGATTATATTGAGAATTCCGCTCATTCCGGGCGTGAATGATGATGATCATAATATAGAAAAAACAGCGGACTTCATTCTGCGGGACATGAATGGCCGAGTGCAGCTTTTGCAGCTGCTCAGTTTCATGAGGCTGGGCGTTGAGAAATACCGTTCCCTTGGAATGGACTATGGAATGGAAGGCCTGAAGTTCAACAGAAGATCTTTTCAGAAGAGGGTCAGGGAAATCAGCGGGTATTTCCGGGAGAGAGGCATTGAGTGCCGGATCGGAACAACAGGTGAAGAGGGAAAATAGATGGGACATATGAACAGTGATTTACACACAATGGCAAAGGGCTATGATGAATTCGACAGGAATTACAGCATAGGCTATGAATCGGGCCACTCAGACTGGTCTCCGTTTCCGCGCGTCAACAGTCTGCGCAGGACTTTTCTGGAGAGAGAATATTACATCGATGTGGAGCGCTTCAGAAATGTAACAGCGGCATATCAGGAAAATGAAGATGCCCCGACAGTAATCCGCTGTGCCCGCGCATTCGAAAAAATACTTATGAATGCCACGCTGCACATATATGATGACGATCTGATCCTGGGTGAGATCGCCGCGCCGGCGAAAGCATCGCCTCAGTATCCTGAGTTCTCTGTGAACTGGATGCTCTATGAAGTGATGAACGAGCCATTCGAAGAGAGAGAACACGACCAGTGCTATTTCAGAAGCGAAGAAGACAGGCAGGAGTTCATCGATCTCTGCGGGTATTGGAGAGGAAAAGGCGTTGATGATCTCATCAATACCGAGCTGGATGATGAGCAGACCAAAGGGTCACAGACGGGCAGGAAAATCTTCCAGACGAATCTCTACCACTACGGAGGAGTCGGGCACTTCGCTATGGATTACGCCAAAATCCTGCGTATCGGTTACGACGGGATGATAGCTGAAGCAAAGGCAGGACTGGCCCGTATTGATAAGCACGACCCGGACTTCGCTTCGAAGAGAGATTTCTACAAGGCTGTTATCATCTGCCATGAAGCGGCCAAAAAATATATTCTGAGATACGCGCGGCTCGCGGAAGAAACAGCCTCCTGCGAGACGGATCCCATCAGAAAGGAAGAACTCCTGCAGATGGCATCAAACAGCAGGCAGGTCGCCGGGGGACCGGCAAAATCATTCTGGCAGGCGCTGCAGCTGTTCAACTACGCAACGACCATGACCCTGATTGAGAGCAACGGCCACTCGGTTTCCTACGGCAGGATGGACAGGTGGCTCTACCCTTACTATGAAGCGGACATAAGAGAAGGCCGCATCAGCAAAGAGTTCGCTCAGGAACTTCTGGAAGTGACAGTCGTCAAAATGAACAATCCTACGAAGGTGAGAGACGGCGGCACAGTCCGCGTGCGTCAGGGCAGAGGCTTCGGCGGGGAATGTCTGACCATAGGCGGCGTCGATGAAGATGGGAAGGATATTACGAACGATTTGACCATGATGATCCTCGACGCATCAGTCCACACACGCATGATGTGCCCATGGCTTCTTGTCCGCATGCACGAGAACACGCCTTATGAGCTCAAGGTCAAGACTGTGGAGTGCATAAGAGCAGGCTACGGTCATCCGAAGATTTTCAATGACGCGCCGACTATCAAGGCCATGATGAGAAAGGGCTGTTCCCTTGAAGAGGCCAGAGACTATGCGGTGATCGGATGTGTTGAACCGGCTCTTCCGGGCAGGGAGAACGGATGGCACGACGCCGCATATATCAATACAGTGAAGTTCTTTGAGATGGTGCTCAACGGAGGGCGCTGCCTGGACTGCGGACCGCATTGTGCCAGATGGGATCGCTGCGGGGCGCTCGGAGAACATCTCGGACCAGATACGGGAAGTCTGGATACATATCAAAGTTTCGACGAGGTGCTGGAGAGCGTTGATAAGCAGTTCGCTTACTGGAGCGATCAGATGTGCAGCACTCTGAACATCATCGACAAGGCCCACAGGGCGAGAAAACCTTTGCCGTATGCTTCCGCTTTCTTTGAAGGGTGTCTGGAGAAGGGTATAGACCTTACAGCAGGAGGGACGAAATACAACGGCATCGGACCGCAGGCCAGCGGACTCGCAACGTGCGCCGACAGTCTGGCAGTCATTCGGCAGCTGGTGTTTGATGAGAAAAAATACACGGGCGCGGAGCTTCTCGCAGCCCTGAAAGATAACTGGATCGGTCACGAGAAACTCTACGCGCTCGTGAATGGGTCCAAAACACATCATTACGGAAATGACGACGACTATGCAGATGATATGTTCAGATTCATGTTCGAATGTTACTGCAGAAATCTGTCGGGCAGGCCTACCCCGCGCGGAGGTCAGTTCACACCCGGAGTGTATTCAGTCAGCGCCAACGTGGGGATGGGACTCAACACAAACGCGTCCCTGGACGGACGGAGAGCAGGAGAAGCGATTTCGGATAACATCGGACCGGTCCATACAGATGCGGGTCCGCACGACACAAAGGGACCGACGGCACTGGCGAATTCAGTCGCCAAGGTGGATCACAGTCTGGCGACGAACGGAACACTCCTGAACGTCAAGTTTCCGGAGGACGCGGTAGCCGGAAAGATCGGACGCGACAATCTGATCAGCTTCATCGATGCGTATCTTTCAAAAGATCCTATGCATATCCAGTTCAATATTATGAGCTCCGCAACCATGCGGGCAGCACAAAAGAAACCGGAAGACTACAAGGACATGCTGGTGCGCGTAGCGGGTTACAGTGCGTACTTTGTCGAACTCGGTAAAGAACTGCAGAATGATCTGATTCAGCGGACAGAACTTCGCTTCTAACGAGCCTGCTGACTTTGCGTCAAAAAAGGCAAACGTTTTCTGATGGTACGTCCAATCGCAATAGAGACTGCGATTTTGATGAGGTCGAAGACGATAAATGGAAGCACTCCGGCGGCGAGCGCTGCGCGGAAAGTCATACCTGCTGAAATGGCCAGCCAGGCTGTGCCGAAGGCATAGACCACAGCAAGCCCCAGAACCATTCCGAAAAACTGGAAGATGACTTTGTCGTAAAAATGATGGATGAACCATCCCGCGATCAGAGCCATGAAAATAAAACCGATAAGATAACCTCCGGTCGGGCCGGCGAGTTTGCCGAGCCCTCCGGTAAAGCCGGAGAATACAGGGACCCCGACTGCTCCTATGAGAAGATAGAGCAGAAATGAGATGGTCCCGTTTTTTGTTCCAAGAATATAAACACTCAAAAAAACGGCAAGCGGCGTTAAAGATACGGGGACCGGGCCGATTGGTATTGCCAAGGGTCCGACAATGCAAGTGACCGCTGCCATGAGCGCGATCGATGTCAGATTAAAAGTCTTAGATGTCATAGTTCCTCCTTGCCTGCCGGACCCTGATGGGTCTGATTTTAGTCAGTAAATCAGTCAGCAGATGTAAAAGTAAACAATTAATCTTAATAAGTTTACAATCGAATCATAGCATTCCGCGAGTGCTGTGTCAACATACAATGCATCATGTCCGCCCGGATTGAAACAAGTGGCACATGGGTGTCGCAGGGTGTTATAATACTCGCATAAATAGGCGGCATTTTACTGAGGAAGGAAGATAATTATGAAAGTAAGATTCAATGAAAATCAGGAGATCGTTGATTCCATCAAAGAAGGACTGGAGAGAACCGGCGGCTACTGCCCATGCAGACTTGAACGCACAGAGGACAATAAGTGCATGTGCAAGGAATTCCGTGACCAGATAAAGGATCCTGAGTTTGAGGGATACTGCCACTGCATGCTCTACTATAAATCACTGTCAGATTAGTTCCATCGGCTGCATCAGAAGATCAAAGTGATGAAAGAAAAAACCATATTGATTCTGAATTCAGTTCTGACCAAAGCGGTGTATCTGTTCTACCCGCTTATGCTCATTTATCTCGCATTCAGTCACCCGGCTGATAAAGATCCGGGTCTCGTACCGGCTGTTTTGGTGCCCGGGATATCCTTTGTGCTGGTCAGTATTTTCCGAAGCATAATCAACGCGCCCCGTCCATACGAAATGCCGGGCGCAAAACCGCCGATCATAAAAAAAGACGCCCCGGGGAAGTCGTTCCCGAGCCGTCATGTCTTTTCTATTTTTGTCATCGCCGTAACAGCGTTCTGGGTATGGCCTGCGGCAGGAATTCTGACGGGTATCGCCGGAGTAGTCCTGTCGTGGTGCAGAGTCGAAGGAGGTGTTCACTTCCCCCGCGACGTCATTGCAGGCGCGCTCATCGGAGTCGGATGCGGCGTATTGGGATACTACATCATACTGCCGCTCATCTGACGTCTGCTCTGCGGCAAACGCCGGTTACAGATCACGTCTGTTCAGCGTTCCTCCATTCAACCAGCTTTGAAGATTATCCGTCAGTATATCGATGACCATCTGACGCATCTCTTTTGGCGCCCAGGAATTATGCGGCGTGATGACGCAATTGTCCAGCCCCAGAAGCGGACAGTCAGCCTTAGGAGGTTCTGTTTCAAGGACATCCAGTCCTGCGCCTGCCAGATAACCGGACCGCAGTGCTTCCGCAAGTGCAGCTTCATCGACCAGCCCGCCGCGCGCCGTATTGATCAGGATGGCTCCCGGCTTCATCCTCCCGATAAATTCTGAATTGATCATGTGCTCGTTTTCTGTTGTGAGAGGGCAGTGCAGCGAGACGAAATCTGATTTCACCGCTGCTTCAGGATCCCTGCTGAAGATGTTTACCGTCATACCGAACGCCTCAGCGATCTGGCCGACCTTATGCCCGATCTGCCCATACCCGATGATGCCGATGCTTTTGCCTGCCAGTAAAGTGATCGGCTTTTTCCAGTAGCAGAAGAAGGGGTTCGTCGTCCATTCACCGGAATTAACAGATTCCGTGTGAAGACCTACATTGTTCGTCAGCTCCAGCATGAGCGCCAGAGTATGCTGGGCGACAGCGTCCGTCGCATAGGCGGGGATGTTGGTGACAGCGATGCCTAGGTCCGATGCCGCTGCAACATCTACATTGTTATAGCCTGTCGCAGTCAGACCGATGTACTTCAGGTTCGGGACCTGTTCCATGACCTGTCTGGTGATTTGGGTTTTACTTGTGAAAACAATCTCGCAATCGCCGATTCGCGGCACAAGATCTTCGCTGTAACTGCTGTCGTAAACAGTAAATTCATCGCACAGACTGCTGAGTTTGTCCCAGCTCAGATCGCCGGGATTAATCGTATATCCATCTAGTAAAACTGCTTTCATATGCAACCTCCTCTGACGGAGTCATTGTACAATAGCAAAAGTGGAAAGTCCAGCCGGCATGTGATACAATAACTATGTATGAAAACTATTGTTGCAGCAACCAGGAACAAACATAAAATAAGCGAAATAGGCGAAATTACCGGCAGATTCGGGATGCAGATCATTTCCAGAGATGAAGCCGGAGTTCCGCCTGTGGAAATACCGGAAACAGGAACGACCTTCGAGGAAAATTCATACATCAAAGCTTACGAAATCATGAAGATGTGCGGACAGATTACCGTGGCCGATGATTCAGGTCTCGTGGTGGACTGTCTGGATGGAGCCCCGGGGGTCTATTCAGCGCGCTTTGCCGGATTTCAGGGTCTGTGGCCGGAAGAAGCCGGCGATGGGAAGAGAGACGGCGGGGATCCGATAGCGGATACGGATGATGGAGATAACAACGCCAAGCTGATCAGACTGATCAAAAATGTACCTTATGAAAAGAGAACAGCACGATTTGTTTCTGTTATCACTATGGTGTATCCGGACGGCCGCACGATAGTGGCGAAGGGCGCTGTGGAAGGGCATCTGGTTCTTGAAGAGAGAGGCGAGGGCGGTTTCGGATACGACCCGCTCTTTGTGCCGGTTGGATACGACAGGACTTTTGGTGAACTGAGTCAGGAGATAAAAAATTCAATCAGTCACCGGGCCAATGCTCTTAAGGCGCTGCACGAAAAACTGGAGAACAATATTGAGTAATATCATAAACAGATTCAAGAGAATGTTCATAGTGGGATTCCAGCAGATTCAGGATCCCTATTACCACGGATTTGCCGCGCAGATATCTTTTTATCTGATGCTCTCCGTAGTCCCCATACTCATCCTGATCATTCAGTTTCTGGGTCTCATCGGCATAAGTATGGAGACAGCGCTCAATGTAATTGAGCAGTATACGGGGAACCGTATATCAAATGTAATGAGTATGCTCTTCGAGTTCAATTACATAGGTTTTGGTAACATCATATTCCTCGTGATTGCGTTCTGGGCGGGTTCCAGAGCGTCTTTCGCCATATCGCGTATTGCCAACTATACGATGACGGAGGGGAAGAACACAGGGAAGAATTACTTCATAGAGAGAGCGCGCGCCATCCTGACGATGCTTCTTACCATGATCAGCCTTATTGTGGCAATCGTCATACTCTGCTACGGCAAAATCATTCTGATCGGCGCTCTGACAGCGCTCCGGATCGAGGACACATCTTTTGTTGACAGCTTCTGGCTGTGGCTCAGATGGCCGCTTGGATTTGTACTCTATTTCTTTATCATCGGATACAACTTCTACATTCTCCCGACAGTCAGGAAACCGTTCAGGACAGTAATACCAGGAGCGATTTTCGCGTCTGTCGGAATGTTGATCGTAAGCTGGGCTTACACATTCTACACCAGCAGCCTTGTAAACTACGACATCATGTACGGTGCACTGTCATCCGTAGTCGCTCTCATGATCTGGTTTCTGCTGCTCTCCTGGGTTCTGATTCTGGGACTCATGTGCAATAAGGTCATAGAAGATACAAGCCACCCGTACAGCAAGATGGATACACCGGAGGAAATCGAGGAGATCAGGTGGTACAGATCCCGCAGTTACGGCCGCAACAGCAAGTTCGATATGGATCCTGACGATGTTAATATCTCAACCATCAAAGACATTCTGACGGGAGGCGTTCAGGAGAACACAGCGGAAAATGAAGAAGCAAAACGCAAACCGATCAATAAGAACTAAAACTAATCAGAAGGAGGCAAAAATGAAAAAAGTGCTGAGCATGCTGCTGACGATCGTGATGGTTTTGGGCTTCGGCTCATTCACATTCACGGGCGCGTCTGCAAAGACCGGAGAGGATGGCTATCAGGGTACTTGGGACCAGAACAGAGGCGGACTCCATAAGCTTTCAAAGATGTACAAACAGGAAGGGCAGCCTTCCACAGAGGATCCGAAGGAAAAGGAAGTCATTGTTCAGTTCGCGGATCCGGATTCTGCTGATGTCAGCAAGACGGAGGCGGCTAAAATCGATGAGCTTGAAACTATGGCTGAAAGCGGAAACGCAGCAAAAGGGAAATCATCAATAGAGATTGCAGACGGAATCACAGTGCAGAAAGATGAGGTCTGGGAATTTGACGGCAACGGTGAGAAAAAACCGCTGACGGTTGCAGTTGCGTCTTCCAACAATCTCAGCACGAAAAAAATGATAAAGAAACTGCAGTCCCAGAATATGATTGAGGCGGTATCACCGAACTATTCACGTCACATTTGTTCTGCAGGAGATTCCTATTCCGGATACCAGTGGGGGCTCGATTCCTATCCCGGTATAAGTGTGGAAGAAGAATGGGCGGCCGGCAATTCGGGAAGTGCTGAGAACGTCGTAGCCGTCGTCGATACAGGTGTTTACTACAAACATGAGGACCTGAAGGGGCAGATGTGGAACAATCCGTTCGGGAACAAACTGAAAGGATCGCATGGTTTTGATTTTGTTAACGGAGACGGCAATCCGGAAGATGATAACGGCCACGGTACACACTGTGCAGGCATCATCGGCGCCGCGACAAACACTGACACACCGGATGAACCGGGAGTGCAGGGCGTCAATCCGGAAGTCAGCATAATGGCGCTTAAGGTTCTGGACGACTATGGAGACGGCTATGATTCCGACATCATCGCCGCATTCAACTACTTATACAAGGCTATGGATTTAGGCACGAATGTGGTGGCAGTCAATTGCTCTTTCGGAGGAGAAGATCCGGATGACGTCCTGGGTGAGGTCATCGAGAAGGTCGGCAAGAAGGGGGCTGTCACGGTATGCGCAGCCGGTAATGAGGCGATGGACTGCGATGAGCTGCCTTCCTATCCCGCATGTTACGACAGTGAGTATATCATCAGTGTTGCAGCGACAAAGAACAGCGGAGACAAAGCGGAGCTGGTAAGCTTCAGTAACTACGGAAAAGACTCTGTTGATATCGCTGCACCGGGAACAGATATACTGTCAACTGTAAATTACGACTGCTTCAATCCTACGCTTTACGGAAATGATGGCGCAATCGTTCAGAAATATCTGGATGGAACGGCACCGTCTATCGGAGAGTTTACACTGACCAATATGGATCTTGATGATTCAGATATTATTGCATCCGAAAATGCGGCGGCCTTTTTCAGTGAGGAGGGCCTGAAGATCCGTTTTGATCAGAATCATATTCAGGACAGCGACAATAAATTTGAGTACATTGCGATTCCTTATGATCTTCCGGATGACTTCATGGAGTCGCCGCGTGATGCGGAGATGAGCATGATGATCAGAACGCTGGACGGACCGCAGGAAATAGACATCGACCAGTATTTCAGCGGAACCTTCAGCAAGGTCCTGCTGTTGGACGTACCGCGGTCATTTCTTGATAAAGATACAGAAGAAGGTAAGGCGTTCTTAAAGACTGCGGGTGAAGACGTGCTTGCTAATTACGCGTGTGAATACCAGATTGTCGCAGGTGATGATGATTACTGGACGCATCTGAGAACGAATCTGCTCGCAGGTGAGGAGGATGGAGAAGTCTATATCAACACGGAGGGCGGATTGGCTTCTGTTGATCTGAAGAACGAAATGGGAAGTATCAGCAAAGAAAGGGCGCTTCTCATTCTGGGAGACAGTCAGGCGGGAGCGTTCACAGCCTATGTAGATGATATCGGAATCAGTAAGTTCACAGAGGATACATCCATATTCGGAAAGTATGATTTTTATTCGGGATCATCTATGGCTACGCCGTATGTAACAGGTGCGGTTGCGCTGACTGCGGCTGCCGTAAAAGACAAGGAGGACTGCAGCCCTGAAATACTCAGAGGAGAGGTGCTTTCGATGGCGAATGATGAACCTCCGATCAAGGTGGGAGGCAAAAGCGCCATTAACTCTGAAGGATCTGTTGATTTTGCGAAAAAAGGCAGCGGATTCTGGGTAGGGGTAAGCTCTGTCACGGCGGATAAAGTGAAGAATCAGATAAAACTCAAGGGAAGATTCGGCGGCGTCGATTCCCTGAAGATCACCATCAGGAAAAATGGTGAAGATAAAGAGATACAGCAGGATCAAATCGTCAGCAAGACAGATAAAGAGATTATTCTCCGGAACGACGGCTGGATCAATAACGTAGTGGACATCACGGTTGAAGGCACTAAGAACGGCAAAACAAAAGCGGCGACCAAGAGAGGGATCTACGTTGTAAAAGGAAAGCAAAACTACGCAGTCTTTGGTGAAGGGAAAAGTGAAATTGCACCGGATGCGGCAATTGCGACGGACGGCAGGCAGATTTATGCTGCACAGTCGGCCGGGGATTCTATCCTGCTCCTGGATCCGCGCACAAGTGAATTTGAAACATATGAAATAATGGGATTCACCAAGGATATCGTCAAGAAGAATTTCAAATCCGCGAAGAACATGTCTAAGACGGCAACCTATGACTTCAGATTCGGCGATGATCTGGTTAAGATAGGTAATTATCTGTACGTGAAAGGCTCTTTCTGTGAGGTTGCCGGAAAGGATCAGGGGGACGAGGAGGACGGCTGGTCAAACGACGGACAAGTCAGCGCAAGTGAATACTCATGGGATTTTGATGAAAGATTCGAGGATTCCACCGGAGCGGCCTACGCAGAGGAAACATATATCTTTAAGATAGATATAGAATCGGGCGAGTTGGTAAAGAAACTCCCATGGCCGAAGAATTCAAATGCGGATATGCTGACGGACAGCAAACTGGCTTCGTTCAACAGCTGCCTTTATCTGCTCGGCGGCATAAATGAATCCGAGAGTCCGGAAAAGGCATTCAGCAAAAAGGTCTACGGCTACAACGCATCTGCGAATACGTGGTCCGCGAAGAAGGATATGCCGCAGGGAAGAGCAGGCGGCAAGGTCCTCCAGACCGGGGACAGACTGATCTATACGCTTGGATACTGTGCGGACAACGTTCAGAAAGAGGCTGCTCCTGCAAACTTCGTTTACGACGGCAAAAACTGGACTAAGAAGTCAGCCGGACTTTCTCCTGTGGATGGGGAATGCGCGATAGCATCGAGAGGAGAAGAGGAATACGCTTACGTGGATGGAAATGTGGGCATCTGTGCCGGCGGTCTCGTGTATATGGGTGCTCCCGCAGAGGATTACGGAGACACATTTACCTATAATCTGGGCAAGGACAGATACACAGCCACAAACTTTAACTATACGAAGAATCTTGATGAACTGTACGAACTGTGCGCAGGAGACAGAGCGATTGGCGCTGTGGCAGTGGCAGACAGAATCATCGGGTTCGATGCAGCCGGCGACATTATCGGAATCAATAAAGCCGTTCCAAGCGGGCTGATCAGAGTCGCGGCGGGAAAGGTCAAGAACGGAAAAGTGGCTGGTGCGGGATATTACATGCCCGGAACTGTGCTGCAGGTCAGGGCAACCGCCAACCCGGGCTACTACATTAAGACTCTGAGTGTTCCGGGAGCTGCAGGGAAGAAGAATGTTTCGCGCGGAATGACAGTATCGCTGACGGCGAACAAGGCCGTGACAGCAAAGGTTTCCACAGCCAAGGTCAAGGTTAGCTCAGTGAAGAAGCTGACGATCAAGAGGGGCAAATCGGCCTCCCTGAAGGCGAAGATCAAGCCGGCGGCAGCGTCCAAGCAATGGAAACTGGCGTTTAAGTCATCTAAGACCAAGTATGCTAAGGTCAACGCGAAGGGAAAAGTAACTGCTAAGAAGGCAGGAAAGGGCAAGACTGTAAAAATTAAGATCATGCTGAAAGGCACCGGCAAGGTATTAAAAACAGTTAAAGTCAAGATAAAATAACAGTCACAACAGTCTGCCTGCAGTGTGTATTTTATGGTATAATCACCTTAACAAATAACAACGGAGGAACTATTCGAAATGAAGGAAATCAAAATCGGTCTTCTGGGCCTTGGAAACATAGGAACCGGAACGTATAAAGCATTGGAAATGAACAGAGATATCATCGAGAAAAAAATTGGCGCCAAGGTCAATATCGTTAAGATACTCGAGAAGGATATCGACAGAGAACGCGACATTACAGTTTCAAGAGAACAGTTTGTTTCCGATCCGGAAGATATTTTCAGCGATCCTGAAATCGATATAGTGATTGAACTTCTCGGCGGAGTCGAACCGGCTGCTACTTTCATGGAGAGAGCCATGAAAAGCGGCAAGCATGTGATCACTGCGAACAAAGCAGCCGTTGCTGCCAATTATCCCCGTCTCATGAAGGCTGCTGAAGAGAATAATGTACAGTTCAAGTTTGAAGCCAGCGTAGGCGGCGGCATACCTGTGCTGAATCCGCTGGACTGCGGAGCGAGGGCAAACGACTATACAGAAGTCCTCGGCATCGTGAACGGAACAACAAACTACATTCTGCATAAGATGAGCACTGAGGGAATGGATTACGATACGGCGCTGAAGGATGCCCAGGAGAAGGGGTTTGCGGAGGCGGATCCTACTGCTGACGTTGAGGGCATTGACGCCGCCAACAAACTGAGCATACTCATGGCGCTGTTGTTCGGCAAGTACGTGCATCCGGACGATATCCCGACAACAGGAATATCCGGAATCACAAAAGAAAAAATCGAAGAGGCGAAGGAAAATGACTGTGTTATCAAGCTGATCGCCCACGCGACAGTCAGGGAAGACGGTGACATCGACTACGAAGTCAGACCGACCTACATCAGAACATATCATCCGCTTGCAGGCGTTCTGGAAGAGTACAACGCGGTATATGTCAAAGGCAACCTCGTAGGCAAGCTCATGTTTTACGGGCCGGGCGCAGGACCGCTTCCGACGGGAAGCGCAGTGCTTGGCGATGTGATGGAGATTGCGAAGACGATGGATCTGCAGGACACTGCAGACGCTGAGTAAAAAAGATAATACCGGAGGGGCATAAAACAATGGCAACTTTATTCAAACAGTGGCAGAAGCTCATAGGAAATCAGACAAAAGAGACCTTCAATGAATTCTGGGAGGAGTACAGCGGCGCAGAGACAAAGATCTACAGCGATATCCTGGACCATCCACAGGAGAAAATGACAGGAACGATTGGGGAACTAGCAGAAAAGTATGATGTAAGACCGGTGATTTTCATGGGATTCCTCGATGGAATCAATGAGAGCATCAAAACACCGAACGATCTGGAAGAGATGGATGAGAACTCTGAAGTCGAAGTTGAAATCATCCCGGAGAAACTCTTCTTTAATATGCTTAAGGCGGACGCGGACTACCTGTATGGCCTCGAGCAGTGGGAGGACATTCTCGGCGAAGAGGAGATGGTCCGGATCGCGAAGGAGTACAAACAGTCAAAGACAGTCAGACGTGCAACGCCGAAGATAGGACGCAACGATCCATGTCCTTGCGGCAGCGGAAAGAAATATAAGCATTGTTGCGGCAGATAACTTCATAAACCAGAATGAACGATATCAGACTAGGCTTTGACCTGACAATTGAGCAATCACAAAAACTGGTGATGACACCGGAGCTGATTCAGGCAATCCAGATCCTCCAGTTTAACACACAGGAGCTGAACGCCTTTGTCCAGGAACAGCTTCTGGTTAATCCTGTCCTGGAGCAGGATCAGGAGCAGGAAAGGCAGGATGGTGACGATTCCGAAAGCGCGCAGCCTGCGGAGAACAGACAGGAAGAGAACGAGAAACTGGACTGGAAGGAATTCATCAGAAACGGTAGTTATGATGATATCAGCTACAGAAGCTACGGGAACAGAGACGAGGAAAAACCGGACGCCTATGAAAGGTATGTTACGAATGAAGTGACGCTGCCGGAACATCTTATGTTCCAGTATCAGTTCGCTACAGTGGATAAAGGCTGCCGGCGCGTGGGGAAATATATCATAGAGTCTCTCGATGAGAACGGTTACATGACATCCAGCGTCGAGGAGATTGCGAAAGCGACCGGTATCCGCGAAGAGAAAGTCTGCGAGGCCTTGGATATCATTCACGGATTCGATCCGGCCGGCGTGGGCGCCAGAAACCTGGCGGAATGCCTGCGGCTCCAGCTGGAAGCGAAGAACGCTCTTACGCCGCAAATGGATGAGATCATCGGCAAGCATCTGGAAGACATCGCCAACAACAGGCTTGCGGCCGTTGCCAAAGATACGGGTATGACTGTGCTGCAGGTCCAGGAGGCCGCAGATGTCATAAGAACGCTTGAACCAAAGCCGGGAAGGCAGTTCGCGTCAGAGATGGAGACAAAATATGTGATTCCCGATGTCATTATCGAGAAGGTCAATGACGAATATGCGGTTATTATCAATGACAGCAGCACTCCGCATCTGACGATAAGCTCCTATTACAGGAGTCTCCTCGGGAAGGCGGAACAGGATCAGCAGCTGGCGGATTATCTTTCGGAGAGAGTGAGCTCGGCGAACTGGCTGATCAAGAGTATCGAACAGAGAAAGCACACAATATACAATGTTGTGTCCGCGGTAGTCAAGTATCAGAAGGATTTCTTCGATAAGGGAAGCAAGTACCTCAGAACGCTGACCCTCAAAGACATTGCGGAGGAACTGGGAATCCATGAATCCACGGTTTCCAGGTCGATAAACGGGAAATACCTTCAGTGCCCAAGAGGCGTTTATGAGATTAAATACTTCTTCTCAGCAGGCGTTTCCGATTATGTAGGTGAAGGCGTTTCATCGAACAGCATAAAAGAATTCATAAAGGAAATCGTCGAAGGGGAAGACCGACATAAACCATACAGCGATCAGGCCATGGTGGACATTCTGAAAGAGAAGGGATTCAACATATCCAGAAGAACTGTGGCCAAGTACAGAGACGAGTTGGGAATCCTCTCGTCATCAAAGAGAAAAAGATATTGATCCCGTCGCGGGTTGATATATACATGTACCTAATTTAATTGAAGATATTTGTTTCAGGAGGAAAAAGCTATGGCAATCAAAGTTGGAATCAGTGGTTTTGGTCGTATTTCACGTCTCGCAA